>DASWKY010000270.1:0-7589 GCA_036396395.1 Bacteroidota bacterium
GGTCAAGAACCGTCAGCCGAAACAATTCGCTCTGCACGTCTTCCAACCGAACGAGGTATTCCGTCGAGCCGCGCACGCTCGAGAGCGTTGTGCGGAAATACCCCGGCAAGTCCGGTTCCGCGCGCATCGTAATATCGTCAAACTTTGATTTCCCCTCAAGCCGTGTCGCGAGGAGGAGGTCGCTCGACGATGAAACCGGGGAACCCAGAGAAGATGCTTTCACAAGGATGTGAACGTCGGACCCTTTAACGATTTCTTTATTGCCAGGAGAAACCTCAAACACGTATTTCGCAGGCGTGGTGTACTCGCTTGTAAAATGCACGAGTCGGTCTACCGCGCCGTAGAGCGACGAACTGACCCCGGCTCCCAGCAACACCACCCCGACTACAGTGGCGGCAAACCATTGTGCGGCGCGACCGATGGGCGAGCGGTCGACGGTTTTGGTAAAATCCAGCCCACGGATATTTTCGGCTAAATCTTGGAATGACGCATCAACGAGTTCCGGAGAATACGGCGACGCGCCCGACTTCATGTCTTGATGGAGTTGCAGTAAGTTCACCATCCGGTCGTGGACATTCGGAAACAGCGCGCCGACTTTCTTCGCAACGGAAAAGTCATCCCATGTGAAGAGTATCCCCGCAAGCCGCAACAACGGACGCACGACATACCACGCGAGCAATCCAATGCTTCCGAGAAGAAAGAGCGCGGCAAGCGCTGTGCGGACTGCGCTGGAAAATTGTCCAATAATTTCTACTAACGAGATGAACGTCAGTGACAGCAACAACGCCGAGCCAAAAACGAGCGCGGACGACTGCGCGTCGGTACGCAATTGCAAACGGCGCACTTGCGCGAGGCGGGAAAGAACGTCTTGTAGTATGGTTGATGTGTTGTTCACACGAAGTATTCTATATGCAGAGCATCTGGACCCTACTGAGACAACGCCCAAACGATGATGTTCGTTCCGAAGCGAAGGGATTGCTCACGCACCTCCGGCGGGTCGCCGTGGATTTCAGCATCTACCCACCCGTCGCTCGGATTGGTCTCATATGTATAATAGACGAGCAAGCGTCCCTTTTGGAACAACCCAAAGCCTTGTGCGGGCTTGTTGTCGTGCTCGTGGGTTTTGGGTACCCCGTTCGGGAAGTTGAAATGACATGTGTATAAACCATAATTGAACGGAAGCTCGACGAGGTCCTGGTCGGGAAACACTTTTTTGAGTTCACGGCGGAATGCCTTATCAAGCCCGTAATCATCGTCAACGTAGAGAAATCCGCCCCGTTCAAGATAGGTGCGAAGACGCTGAGCTTCGTTTTCCGAGAACACCACATTGCCGTGTCCCGTCATAAAGAGAACCGGGTAACCGAACAATTTATCGCTGGCAAGGTCGACAAACTCATAGCGCGGGTCGACGTCAATAGTCGTATTCTGCCGGATAAATCGCAGGAGATTGACTTCCGCCGAAGGGTCGTTGTACCAGTCGCCGCCGCCGTTGTATTTCAGCCGCGCGATACGGAGCGGACTTTCCGCCCGCGATTGAGCCGCGCTTTCTACGGAAAACAGCGCAAGGATGAATATCAAGACCGGCGTTCTCATTGAAATCAATGTAAAAAAAGACAAGGCGAGAATCAACTTGATGGGTGTACAATAAAAACTCCAGCATCTCACCGTGAAGAGAGGCTGGAGTACAGATGGGAGAACTTGCCGGCAGAACCACATTGAAAACGTGGCTCTGCCTTTTTTATCTTAGTGCGTTAACGAACAGCTTCAACCGTTAATCCATAATCTTCCACAAGAATGCGGGCCTGCCCGCCGGGATGCTTTTCTTCCTGAAAGTTAATCCATGATCTTCCGCGAGAACGCGGGCCTGCCCGCCGGGATGCTTTTCTTCCTGAAAGTTAATCCATAATCTTCCGCAAGAACGCCGGCTTGCCGCCGGGATGCTTTTCTTCCTGAAAGTTAATCCATGATTTTTCTCAGGAAGGCGGGCTTGTCCGGGTCCGCTTTGTCGATTTTCTCCTTCTCGCTTTGGCTCTCACTGCGGACCGGATTCAGCGGAAGCTCTACGCCGCGCCGCAAGTATGTCGGCTGGTCGAGCTTCTGCAGGTCTGAGGGTCCGGACGGAATCCGGTCGATCAGGTTTGCCGCCGGTTTGGAAGGGGACTGCGACGCCGTCGCCTTGCGGTTGAAGCCGGTTGCAATCACCGTAATTATTATCTCATCGGAAAGTTTCTCATCAATGACGGTTCCCAAAATAACATTTGCATCATTTCCCGCGGCCTCGTAGATGATCTTCGTCGCCTCGTCGACTTCGTACAGCGAAAGATTTCTGCTTCCAGTGATGTTCACGAGAATACCCTGCGCGCCTGCGATGGAAACGCCTTCGAGCAAGGGGCTGGAAATCGCTGAGTGAGCCGCTTCAACAGCCCGGTTCTCACCGGACGCTATACCTGAACCCATCAGCGCGTCGCCCATTTCCCGCATCACCGTACGCACGTCCGCAAAATCAACGTTAATAAATCCCGGCACGGTGATGAGTTCCGAAATACCCCGCGTAGCGTTGTGGAGCACTTGATTGGAAATCTCGAACGCATCTATCAACGGAGTGTTATGTTCGACAATATCGAGCAGTTTCTGGTTTGGGATGCCGATAAGCGTATCGACCTGCTTTTTCATCTCCTCCAGACAGGTCTCCGCTTGAGACATTCGTTTTTTACCTTCGCTGTTAAATGGTTTCGTCACAACTGCAACAACAAGTGCTCCGATACTTTTGGCGATGTTCGCAACAATTGGACCTCCTCCTCCTCCGGTTCCCCCACCCATTCCTGCTGTGACAAACACCATATCACTGCCGCTCAAGACACGTGCGATTTCTTCACGGTCTTCTTCTACCGCGCGGTGGCCGATCGTCGGGTCGGAACCCGCTCCCAAACCGCGTGTCAGGTTTTTGCCGATTTGGATTTTGTTCGGCGCTTTATTGCGTTCAAGAGCCTGCAAGTCGGTGTTGATGGCGATAAAATCAACGCCCGTCAGGCCCTTGTCAATCATGCTGTTGACGGCATTGCCGCCGCCGCCGCCAACACCGACCACGCGAATCTTTGCTCCGCGGTCTGCTTTCGTATCGAGTTCTATCACGGTAAGTCCTCCCGGTTAGTAAGTGAGTTGGTTGTTGGGTTATACTCTTGTTTGTGTATCATCGAAACCATTATGCAATAACCTGTAGTAAGTAGAAAGTATTAAGTAGTAAGAAATTTATTTTCCGATAGACCTCTGCAAACCAATGAGCATGGAAACAATCTCATTCGTTTCCTGAATTAATTCGTTGTATGTCTTTCTGTCGATATACTTTTGAACTACCGCAATGTCTGCACAACCGCCACATTCATACCCCGACCTGATTGAATAGCTGAGAAATTTGGCAAATTCCTTTTTTGAACCGCTTCCCGAACCTTCTGCAATATTCAGCACGATGGAGTCTACAGCCCGCCGATACTGAGATGTCAGAGCATACAATTCCTCCCTTGGGAAACTTCCCGTTATTTTTCTCACAGTCTTTGTGAAAAGCACTGCGCGTTTGTACACATCAAGCTTCCGAAAATCATGTATTTCGCGCATGCTCGTCTTCCTACTTGCTACTTGTTACTTTATACTCGCTTCACAGCTCATCAAACCACGTTTTCATCCGGTTAAGAATATTCTGCATCGAACCTTTTCCTTTACCGTTATACATCGCCGGAGTAATGGCGGAACGGTCTCGGTGTTTTAATTCGTGAATGACCAGCCCTACGCCCGTCGCGTAAATCGGGTTTTCAATCTCCCGCACTAGCCCGGCACTGAACCCTTGCGGGATGCCGATCTTGACCGGCATACCAAGCACTTCGCGCGCAAGGTCGGATGTACCTTTAATCAGCGAGCCGCCGCCCGTCAGCACCACTCCAGCCGAAAGATGCTTCGAGTACCCGGAGCGCTTGATTTCCATTGAAGCAATTTCCAAAATCTCTTCCATGCGCGGCTGAATCACCTGGCAGAGAAGCTTTTTATCAATCTCGATGGGCGGGCGTCCACCGATGCCGGGGAGCACAATCGGCTCGTTATCGACAATCGCGGGAAGATACGCGAACCCGTGGTCGCGTTTGAGCTTCTCCGCCTGCTCGGTCAAGATACCGAAGCCTTTGCGCACGTCGTCCGTGACTTTCTTGCCCGCTACGCCGATCACTGCCGTGTGACGGATAGTGCGCTCTTCAAACACCGCAAGGTCTGTCGTACCGCCGCCGATATCGAGCAGGGCAACGCCGACTTCCTTTTCCTCGTCGTCCAGCACGGCGTAACTGGAAGCGAGCGGTTCTAGCACCATGTCGTTTACCTGTAAGCCCGCGCGCTGTACGCATTTATAAATGTTCTGGGCGGCGGTGATAAGTCCCGTAATGATGTGCACGACGGCTTCCATACGCACGCCTGACATCCCGACCGGGTCATAGATGCCATCCTGCCCGTCCACGATAAATTGCTGGGGGATAACGTGGATAATCCTCCGGTCGGATGGCAGGGCGACGCGCTTCGTGTCTTCGATAAGACGGTCCACGTCTTCCTGTGTGATCTCGTTATCCGGGCGGCTGATTGTTACGAGTCCGCGGCTTTGGAAGCTCTGGATATGGTCGCCGGCAATGCCTGCCGTAACGGCGGTAATTTTCACGCCGGATTGTTTCTGCGCTTCTTCAACGGCAAGTTGAATCGAGCGCACGGTTTTTTCGATGTTGGTCACAACGCCCCGCGTCAATCCGTCCGACACGCTTTTGCCGATTCCGAGCACAGTAAGTTTGCCGGGATTGTTCTCATCCGGCGCGGCAACGACCGCACACACCTTTGTCGTGCCGATGTCCAAGCCGACTGCAATATCATTTGTCATTATTTATTCCTCTTAATATAGTCTCCCGCCCCTGATGAGCGGTATTGTATTCTTCGTCTTTTTTCGTGTCTTGGTGTCTTTGTGGCGATGCTTTTCTAAGACTTCCACCGGACAACAATTTGATCTGCGAAACGCAAATCAACATACTGCAAGTGCTGCGCGCCGCGCTCGCGGACAACCTCGTTCCAAAATGTCTCAAGGCGCACCATCTTGCTCGCCACATCGCCGTGTCCGAAGATAATCGGCACACCCCGTTCTGCCGAATACAGCACGATATCCCCGCCGTTGCGGAGTCGGATTTCTGAGATCAAATGATATAATTCGCTGCTGACCGTTTTCGAGGCAACTAGAATCCTCAGCGATTCCTGCACATCCTTGTTTTCTACCGTTGACCCGACTTTAAACGGGACGCCCGCGGGTAGACCGCTTAAAATTGGCAAGTCGAATGTCTCTTTTGAAATCGAATGCGGCAACACCACGCCCTCCTCGTCGAGATACAAGATGTTTCCATGGTTGACCATCGTGATGGGCGAGCGCTCGATCACCGTCACCCGAATCGTCGAAGGTAAATCCCGCTTCACCACCGCATCCTTGATAAAGAAATTCGAGGATACATTTTTCTGGATCTCGGCTAAATTTAGGTCGTACATCAACGCGCCTTCTTTTACGTGTGCAAGCTGGAGAATTTCGTTCGCGTCGACGATAACATTTCCTTCGACAGTCACAGTGCTCACCGTCAGGTTGGATTTCCAAACATTCGACCATACAACTAATCCGCCGATACCGAGCAATAAACCTACCAACAACAGTTTTTTTCTCGTCCCGAATTTCTCCGGCAACGGGAAAACGCCTGGACTTGTCGGTTCCATCGACAGGGATGTGTTCATCATGTTATCCATGATTGCGCTCGTTCATTTCTTCCTGAAATCCGACCAGTTTCACTTCTAATTCCAATTGTAATCCGGCATTTTGATAAACCGTGCGCTGGGCAAGGTCGATGAGCGTCATCACATCCGACGCCTTGGCGTTGCCGTGATTGATGATGAAATTCGCGTGCTTCTCCGAAATCTGCGCGTCGCCGACACGCTTTCCCTTCAACCCTGCTTGTTCGATGAGCTTTGCCGCATAGTTGCCCGGAGGATTCTTAAACATGCTTCCTGAATTCGGCATGTTTGTCGGTTGTGTCAGGTTGCGCTGGTGCAAGTATTCACTCCGCCGTTTTATCAATTCGTCTTTATTCCCTTTGGGCAGTTTGAATGACGCGCGCAGCACCACATCATTTCCAAAGCCGGAATGCCGGTAGGTAAATGCGGCGTATTCTTTTTTCACGTGCTGTACTTCTTGACCGCGCAACACCTCGACATCAACGAGATGATTCGAGATTTCACCGCCGTGCGCGCCCGCGTTCATCACCACCGCTCCGCCGATGGTACCGGGAATACCTGCAAGCATTTCGACCCCTGCACACTCGTGCTGGACACAGAAGTCCACGAACTTTGTCATTTTCGCTCCCGCCTCGGCGACGACGAGGTCGCCGCTCAGCGCAACATTCGCAAGGTTTTCTCCGAGATTGATCGCTGCGCCGCGATACCCCTCGTCGCTGATGAGTATGTTACTGCCGCGCCCCAACATCATAAACGGAAACCCGTTGCGCTGGAAATACTTCGCGATCGCGACTGCGTCCTCTTTGTTCGCGGGTTCGACGTAATAATCCGCGGGAC
This sequence comes from Bacteroidota bacterium, assembly GCA_036396395.1. Classification (GTDB taxonomy): domain Bacteria; phylum Bacteroidota; class Ignavibacteria; order UBA10030; family UBA10030; genus JAKEEG01. The sequence goes on from DASWKY010000270.1 coordinate 6,625, forward strand.
CGCCGACTTTCATCGACGTGTACTTCGCGAGCGACTCGTTGAGCGCAATGTGCCCGCGGAAAAATTTTTTGATGTCGTCTATGGAAATCATTGTTGATTGCGTCAATTACATAGATTCATCGCTGAGTGTAGATTTCACTGAGCCGCTCTTCGTCTGCGTCATCTGCCATCTGTGCCTCATCCGTGAAATCGGTGAGATCACTTTTGTTGTTTTAAGAATTCTTCGCCGTACTTCCAAATATCCCCCGCGCCCATGGTGATGACGATGTCGCCTTTCTTCACATGCGTTTTCAGAAATCCCGGCACCTGTTTCTTGTCCTGGACATAATGCACTTCTTTGTGCCCGAACTGTTTCGCGGCGTTGACAATCAACTCGCCGGTGATGCCCTGGATCGGCTCTTCGCGCGCGGGATACACGTCGGTCACCACCAGCACGTCGGAGAGTAGAAACGATTTCGCGAATTCTTCGTAAAAATCCCGCGTGCGTGAATACAAGTGCGGCTGGAACACGCAGACCACGCGCCGCCGCCAGCCTGCTTTCGCGCCGGAGAGCGTCGCTTTGCACTCTGTCGGGTGGTGCGCATAATCGTCATACACGGTCACACCGTCCACTTCGCCTTTTTTCTCCCAGCGGCGGTACACGCCGGTGAATTTTTCGATACCCTGTTTGATCTTTTCAAACGGCACGCCAAGTTCCAACCCCACGCTAATTGCCGCGAGCGCGTTCTGCACGTTGTGTTTGCCCGGAACCTGAATCGTCACCGTGCCGAGATTATTGTCGTTGCGCGAGACCGTGAACGTGGATGTGTTCTCCTTATGCGAAATCTCCGACGCTTGTACATCCGCCTGCGGGTTCAACCCGTACGTGATAATTTTTTTCTTGCTCAACTGCGGCATGATGTCAATCAGCGCAGGCTCGTCGAGACAGAGCACCATAAACCCGTAGAACGGCACGCGGCTCGCAA
>DASWKY010000271.1:0-5475 GCA_036396395.1 Bacteroidota bacterium
CAAAGTCTCCGGGATGGCCTTCGAGGATTACATTGAGAAGGAGATCCTCAAACCGCTCGGTATGGAGGCCAGCTCGTTCCTGATGAAACAGTGGGAGACTGGACGAATCGCCGCCCCATACAGCGTGGATTCAGTATATGAAATCTCCCCTCGGAAGACATATCCTTACAACAGAGCGTACGCCCCGAGTTCAACAATGCACTCCCGTGCCTACGAGATGTGCCTCTACGCACTTGCACATCTTAACCACGGTCAGTTGAACGGAACGCGTATACTGGACGAGTCCGCTTACGCGCACATGTGGACTCCGACAAGCTCGGAGATATCTCACATGGGGCTCGGTTGGTTTTTGGGTGACCATAGAGGATACAAGACAGTCTCCCATAGCGGTGGCGACCCCGGGTTTTCTACAAATCTTGTCCTTATCCCCGATGAGCGCACAGCCGTCATCGTGCTCTCGAACTACGACCGGGCCTCCGTTATTCCCTTAAGCGATGCTCTTGTAGACATCGCACTGGGATTGGAACCAGAGCCACTGACGGTACGGAAGGAAGAACTCGACCGGGCGATCTATAAGGCATTGGCTACGGGAGGAAGTGAAGCCGCGCGCACTAAATTTCAGGAATTGAAATCAACTCAGCCGAATTTCGATTTTACGCAGGTCAGGCAGCTCATGTCGTTGTCCTCAAACCTCAAACACGCCGGGCGGGCTGCCGATGCCATTGTTGTGGATGAATTGAATATTATGACGTTTCGCCCGTTCGCCTTTCTCTATAATAACCTGGCAGAAACATGCTTATTGGCGGGGGACACTACTAAGGCACTGGCAAATTTTGAAAAAGTGCTGGAGCTAAGTCCTCAGCACAGTAACGCACAAAAAAGAGTCCAGCAACTAAAGAACTAACTGTCACACCAAAGCCCAGCCAATCTGCTGGGCTTTGTGTTTTACGCCGTTGATCATTCTGCACTGCTCCCAGGGTAGACCAAAATGACGACCTAGCCAAAATGGCAAACGAGTTGCACAAATTTACCAATGAGTGGAACTTAATATCATATTTCCACCCGTTTACTCGCAACCGTAGTTTTATACCTCCGTAGTATATATATTGTGTTCATATTATCTTGCTTTTCATCAAAGAGAAAGGGATATGATGTCCTCTATACAGCGACTCCGCGCAAAACCGCTCACTGTCAAAATCGCCCTTGTGTTCATACCGGTCGTCGTACTTGGCTGGGTGGCGTATGCGTACGCCTGGGACTCCCGCGAGTATAATGTCAACACCAAAGCCCTCGGCAGTCTCATACGCACGGCATCTGTTTTCCAAAACTCTTACGGCGATACTGCTCATATGGAATCGTTCCGGCTTGTGGTACAGGAAAAACGCTCCAACGCAACAAGTAATCATATAAAACTTGCGTTCGACCGGTTTTCCACAACTGCGGCAAACCCGCTTCCGCCTGTCTTCTTTCTTGCCGGAGGCCCGGGCAGCAGCGGCAGAAGGTTCGCCGACACTGAATACTTCTATCTGTTTCGGGAAATCCAAAAACTGGCCGACGTCGTGCTGATTGACCAACGCGGAACAGGGGCATCTATTCCCAGTCTCCAGCTTTCCGGCGATTTGAACCTCCCTACAGACGTCTCGGAGAACATCGAGCCGGTACTCCTGCAAAGCTTGACGGAGCGTGTTCAAGAAGCGTTAGAGGAAATTAAAAATAACGGCGTCGACATCACCGCGTACAATTCAGAGGAAAACGCGGACGACCTGGACGAGATTCGCGAGGCGCTCGGATACGAGAAAGTCTCGCTGATGGGATACAGCTATGGAACCGAACTCTCGATGGTGTACATGCGCCGTCACCCTGAGCGCGTGCACAATGCCGTGATGTCCGGGCCGCTCGCACCCGATATGGCTCTGAAACTTCCGCTCGCCGTCCAAACGCAATTCGAAGGCCTCGATAGCCTCGCGAAACTTGACAAGCGGCTGAGCAAGTACATGCCCAATTTCCTTAAGACGATGAACTCCGTACACGAGCAACTCCGGCAAGCACCCGCCGATATCAAAGTTCCTCTGATGGACGCCGTGGGCGACGATGCAGGCGTAATCGGTAATGCCATCTTCAGTACTATCGCCTTCTTCAAGCCGAACTGGGAGATGACGATGGGCGACCTGCACCTGCAACTGATGGCTCAGAATTATATCGGGAACGACTTCTGGCTGCGGAGATTCCCATCCTTCTATTATAGAATCTCTCAGGGTGATTACCGGCAGGTCGGCAATATCCTCCGAAATTTCAGGCGACAGGCAATGCCGAACGGATTAATTTTCACCACAAACTGCGCAACCGGATTTACCGATGAACGCTTTCGGCTCGCACTTGTTCAGGAACGCCAGACCCCGCTCAAGGTTAATGGGATTAGCTTCGGGCGGATGGAGGAAGAATGCACCGCGTGCGGGCTCTCCCGCCTCGGCGACGAAGTCCTCGCACCCGTTACGTCCGAGCGGCCCGTGTTGTTCATTATTGGAACGCTCGACGGCCGTACGCCAATACAAAATTTGCCCGAACTCCAACGACGATTCAACAACAGCCAGGCGATTATCATCGAAAACGGCGGACATAACGCGCTCATCGGTGAAACGATTCGTGACGGCATACTCGAATTCCTTCAGGGTTCAAAAGTCTCGGTGATAAAAATTCGCAGGGATATCGAATTCGAGCCGCTTGCTCCGTACCAACACTCTCTTGGGGATACTCTCCGCGCCATCCTTCTCGAAAAAGGAAAAGACGCGATGAAGGAATTGTACTCTTCTCTAAAACGTGAGTACGGTGAGAGCGATGATTATCTGTACGATTTCAGTGAGCTTTCCCTTAATTTTTACGGCTACCAGCTCTTCGAAGAAAACAAGGTCGAGGTCGCAAAAACCATTCTTGAGTTCAACATGGAATTGTTCCCAGAATCCTTTAACGTGTACGACAGCTATGCGGAAGCATTAATGCTGAGCGGCGATAAAGCGGGGGCAATAAAAAACTATGAAAAATCCGTCGAGTTGAATTTCTTCAACGTCAACGGCCGAGCACAACTGAACCAACTACGGCAACAACCGAGTAATTAATACCCATACAACACCAAAGCCCAGCCAGCCGGATGGGCTTTGGTGTGTTTAACGCCTTATTTTTCTTATCAACTTGGTTCCATCTGCTTATGTTTCATCACTTCCGCATCCGCAATGAATACCACTTCCTCGGCAATATTTGTCGCAAGGTCGGCTACCCGCTCCAAATCCGTCGCGACGGAGAGCAGGTGCAATACCCGGTGTGCATTTCCCGGTTTCTCTTTGAGTAAGTCTGCAATTTTATCTTTAGCGGATTTATAGAGCGCGTCGATTTCGTTGTCCCTCAGTTTGATTTCCTGGGCGACGACCGTATCCCGGTACGTGAAACTATCAATAGCGTTCTTCACCATCGAACGCGCTATTTCCGCCATCTTCGGGATAATGACTAATTTCGTAATATGCGGTCTCTCGGCAAGAACGATTGCCGCTTCAGCAATATTGACAGCGTGGTCGGCAATGCGTTCTAAATCATTATTAATCTTCTGTGCCGAAAGCAGGAGGCGAAGATCTGTCGCCACCGGCTGTTGCAAAGCGAGTACCTTCAGGATATGCGCATCTATAACCAGCTCTAACGCATCGACGCTTTCGTCTTTCATGATAACGACGCGCGCGGTACTGGCATTCTGGCCGAGCAGTGCTTCTAATGACCGCTCGAGCATTTCCTCTGATTGAGAAGCCATCTGAAGCAGTAACCGGTCCAACTCTTCTATTTGTTGACGGAATGTTGTCGTCATACAACTTCGTTGTCCTTCCTTTTCTCTTGGAGGTGATTGCTATGCCGCGTGCGGCGGTTCGGTTGAACGTTGAGGATATGCCGAACCATACGTGTGCTCACCACGTTTGCCCTGTTTGCACCCGACACAGAGATGTGTAGAGGGAATCGCCTCAAGTCGTCCACGTTCAATACGAAACCCGCACGTTGAGCAAATCCCGTAACGGCCCTCATCAACACGACACAGCGCGGCTTCGACCGCACGAAGCTCTTGAAGAAGTACGGCAGAGTGCCCGTACAGGATAACAGGCGGAGTTTCTCGAGCGGCTTGTATCTCCTCCACCAACTCGTCGCGCATTTTCACTAGAAGTTTCCGAAAATGCCGCATGTCAGCCGCGGTATGCCCGCCCTTGTTCGGAATTGGAACAAGACGTTGTACCGTTACCGGCATCGTGTTAGGCGCCTCATGAAACTTTTGTGCCTTTTGTCTTTTCACCATGACTGAATCCCTCCTGTTCTTGTCTAGAGCTTTCTTATGCCGCGTCTTCGTACGATTCCTGCGCGGTCTCGTCCCGGTTTTCCGGCTTCTCTTTCATATCTTCAGACCGCCGTCTCCGCGTAACCCCGCAGACCGGGCATACCAAAGTACCGCCCGAAGACCCGCGTCGCTGGACGTAGATCAACGGACAATTGCATGTTCCACAACGCTGAGTGTATAGTGACCGCATGGCGCATAACTCCTTTCTCCCGACGGGATCTGCCGATGGAGACACCCATCCCTCTGCGATGAATAATATTCACCGATGATACACGAGAGAGGTCTCTAAAAGCGAAAAACCAACACCTGCCGCCTGCGCGGCGACGATGTTGGCTTCAGGAGGAAGCCAAAGATAGCCGCGGGTCAGGTTAGGCGGGCATTACTTGAGTCGGGTATGTCCATAGGTTCTTGTTGTTCCACAATAATAATTTACTGCATACAGAATTCCCTGTCAAGCAAAATCGGAAAAAATCGACATGCACTTTTTCCTCATATTTTTTTGATTTTTCATTTTTTATTGAGATGTTTATATCAGCATGAACCTCTTCTCGCACTCGCACGGCACAAGCGGTACACCACTGATTATTCTGCACGGGCTTCTCGGCTCGTCGGATAACTGGCATACGGTAGGCAAGGTATTGGGCACTCATTTTCGCGTGTTTGCGCTCGATGCGCGTAACCACAGCCGCTCGCCGCACTCGGCCGTCATGAGCTATGCCGACATGGCAAACGATGTGCGCGAATTCATGCAACAAATGGGCTTGCAGTCAACACACATCATCGGACACTCGATGGGCGGGAAAACCGCAATGCTATTCGCACTTACGCATCCTGAGTTGGTTGAAAAATTGGTCGTTATCGATATTGCACCAAGGGCGTACGACCGGAAACACGATTACATTTTTGACGCGGTAACTGCCCTCGACTTAAAGCAGTTTTCAAGCAGGAAAGACATCAACGAAGCGCTCTCCGGTAACATTCCCAGCGAGACCACGCGGCAATTCGTGATGAAGAACCTCGCACGCGACGACGCGGGCGGCTTCCGGTGGAAAATGAACCTCGACGCCATCCTCCGGCACTACGACAGCATCAACGGCGCGCTGGATGCTTCT
>DASWKY010000272.1:0-3268 GCA_036396395.1 Bacteroidota bacterium
TCAAGCGTATAGCTCTGCGCCAAGACCTCCCAGTTCTTTCGGATATTCGAACGGAGGCGGAGTTTGGAGTATTCTTCCAATGGAATCTCGAGCGGAACTTTTACATCCTTGCCCACAACTGTCTGGCTGATGTAATACACCCAGAGCAGTGAATCCAGGATGTGTTGCGTGCGTACGAGACTTGGAGCGCCGAGATACATCGGCGACGTTTTGGGGGCAAGCAGGACGACCTGCGGCAGGTCTTTGCGCACATGCTGGAAATTCGCGAGCCGCGCGGAAGAGTCACGCGGCAAAGCGCGAATGGAATCGAGGAGCGTTTTCGTTATATCTCGCGTGCTGGTTGTATCTGTCGTGCCAATTTTTAATTGTACCGCGCGTTCGCGCCGCGAGGGCTGTGAAAGCTGGCGTCGTCTTGGAAGCGTATCTTGTTCTGTGGAAAAAAGAAGAAGCGAGAAGTCGGTAGCAAAAGATAGATCAGCGAACGCGCCGGCACGAGGAAGTTCCGGGCGAGGGGAGTTGCCGAGAAAGAGGATGGAGACCAGCGCGGCGCATCCCCATCCGCTTAGAATAGCGAATGGACGGAAACGCTGTTGCCCGTTGCTCCGTACGGAGAAAGGACTACCGTTGGGTTTTGAACCGCTACCTGAGATCACGCAATCGCTTATGCAATAGATGGATAATGAACGTACACGCTGGCTGCTCAAGCTCTACAGCACTCATACTGCGATGGTAGCGAAGAGGTTAATTCTACTCCGTTCTGTTAATCGAGGAACCGGTTACATCGCCGGCGGTATTTCAGACTTTCCCCACGTTCTTTGGGAACGTTGTTCTCAAAAAACTTAGCAAAAATATGGCTGAATAGCAAGTCAACCGGACTTACGGACTTAACCGTTCAATTTGCCAGTTGCCACCGTGTACTGAGTATCGAATCCTATCGTGCAGGCGATTTTCCCGCCCCTGCCAGAATTCAAATGTGTGCGGCAGAACACGGAATCCGCCCCAGTACGGAGGCAGGGGGACATCGTTGTCTTGAGATTGTGCCGCGAGTTCGTGAAACCGCTGTTCCAATTCTTCGCGGCTGGCAACGACTTTGCTTTGGTGGGAAATTGCCGCCGCAATGCGGCTCGCAAACGGACGGGAATCGAAATATGTTTTCGATTCCTCCTGTGAAGCGCGTTCAATGGTCCCTTCTACCCGCACCTGTCTCTCGAGAGCGTCCCAGTAAAAAAGAAGAGACGCGTTGGGGTTTGCCGCCAACTCCTCCCCTTTCCTGCTTCCATAATTTGTGAAAAACAGAAAGCCGCGCTCATCAACCTCCTTCAGCAGTACCATGCGCGCCGAAGGTTTGCCGTCCTTCGTCGCGGTCGCAAGCGTCATCGCCGTCGGTTCGAGAAACGGCGCGGCGAGCGCTTCCTCCAACCAACGTTGAAACTGGACGACGGGGTTCTCGTGCAGTTCCGATTCATTCAACCCGCGCTGAAGAGACTCCTGACGAAGCCGTGCAAGGTCGTCACTGCGAACAGCCGTATTCTTCTTCGCTTCCATGAATAGAATATAGCGAGTGTCCGCTCGAAAGGCAATAAATGTTCTCTTCGAACGTATATAAAAGCCAGCACGTAATGATATTGCCTTCAACATTTTCTTCCGGCTGAGACGTGGCGAGCTATATCTCTATTATCGGCTGAGACGTAGCAAGCTACGTCTCTACAAGAATATGCACCAATAGAAGAATTACCAGAGTGTATTACGGAAATTCCTCAACTTGGGACTTAAAACTAAAAACTTGAGACTGTCTATCTTGTAATCCGCTCACAATCTGGCTATATTATGAGCATGTGGATTCTCTGGAGACATATTTTACGGACGCACGCCGTTCCTTTCATCTTTGCTTTCATTGTGATGATGGGAATTTTTCTTCTGCAGTTCATCGTAAAATTTATGGACCAGCTTGTGGGCAAAGGGCTTTCGGCAATGGTGATTCTCGAGTTGATTATGCTCAATATCGCGTGGATGGTTGTGCTCGCCGCGCCGATGGCAGTGCTCGTCGCCACGATTATGGCGTTCGGTACGCTCTCCTCCACGCATGAAATCACCGCTATGCGCTCGAACGGCGTCAGCCTTTACAGTATGATGGCGCCGGTGGTGCTTGCTTCGCTTGTCGTCACCTTTCTCGTCCTGCGGTTTAACAACGACGTGCTTCCGGATGCAAACCACCGCGTGCGCGCGCTTTCTACCGACATCTCAAGAAAAAAGCCGACGCTCTCGCTCGTACCCGGATTATTCTCGCAAGCACTACAGGGTTACAGCATCCTCGTCCGGAAAACGTTTGAGTATTCCAACGACCTCGAGGGCGTGACTATCTTCGATTATACGAAGAACAACATGCACGCGACCATTACCGCGAAGCGCGGGACCATCTCGTTTTCGCCCGACTACCGTAAAGTCATTATGGACCTGTACGACGGGGAAATCCACGAGATCAGCACGACCAATTTCTCCGAGTACCGCAAGGTGCGGTTCGAGAAGCACCGCATCGCCATGAATGCCGAGGGGTTTGATTTCCACCGGTCGCAGGAGAATGCCTTCTCCCGCGGCGACCGTGAGCTCAGCGCAGACGCCATGCGGCACCTCGTTGATAGTCTTCAGCAGGAACGCAATATTGCCAAAGCCCGCATGGTTCATCTTTCTGCATCCCCAAAAGATACGACAGCCTCGCAGGAGCAACTGGATTCCAGTTCCGCCTCTCAGCTTCAACAGGCGAGAGCGCTCGCGTTAGGGCAAGCCGCCGTGTTACAATCCAAGTTTGAACAAGAGCAGGCATTGATCAACAGGCTCGACCGGCAATCGCGTGAGTATCTCGTGGAAATCCATAAAAAATACTCCATCCCCGTTGCTTGCTTCGTGTTTGTACTCATCGGAGTCCCGCTCGGCATCATGGCGCGCAAGGGGACGTTCGGCATGGCGGCAAGCCTGAGCCTTGGGTTCTTTCTGATGTACTGGGCGTGTCTTATCGGCGGAGAAAAATTGGCGGACCGCGGCGTCATCGACCCGTGGCTCGGGATGTGGATCGCCAATATGATTATCGGAGTATTAGGATTGTACCTTACGTTTCGCTCTGCGCGGGAAAATCTCACCATCAACTGGTCGGCGCTCGCCCGGTTTATTCCGAAACAGTGGCGCATGGACGAGGAAACCGCACAGGCATGATGTCTATCATCGACCGCTATATCATCCGGCAGTTCATCGCCTCGTTCCTCTTCGGCTTGCT
>DASWKY010000273.1:0-1973 GCA_036396395.1 Bacteroidota bacterium
TATGAGTCCAACAATAAAGAGTATGACGGAAATTACGCGTACGTCGGGTTGCCCGCCGCGCAATCATTGTTTCGGATGGGCGATGAGATACATGGCGTTGAGATTCGGTTATCTTCCATTGAGCATTCCGATGCGTATCAAGCGAAACTACATGAAACATTCGGCTCATCGTACAGAATTCTCACGTGGTACGATTTGCACAGAGAGTTGTATTCCGTCATGAACATTGAGCGATGGATGGCGTATGTTATCCTGTGCCTTATTGTAGGCGTGGCGTCGTTTAACTTGCTTGGCTCTCTCACCATGACGGTCATTGAAAAGACACGCGACATAGGGATATTAGTTTCCATGGGCGCTGGAAGAAAAAGCATCCAGCGTATTTTTACCTTGCAAGGAGTGTTCGTAGGCATGTTCGGCTCAATCATAGGTATGGCATTGGGTCTTGTGCTCGTTTTGTTACAGCAGGAATACCATCTGTTTCCACTCGACACGACTGTGTATATTATTCCGGCAATCCCGACTGAGATACAGATTTCCGATGTTGTCTTGGTAGTTTTTACGGCGATTCTTTTTTGTTCGGTTGCGGCGTTGTATCCGGCGCGCAAGGCGGCGGCGCTTGTTCCGGTGGAGGCGATTCGATGGGAGTGAAACGCACGATCCTATTACGGGCGGATCATCTTCATAAAGATTTTCCGACCGGGAAAAAAGAAACGCTTCAGGTTCTGCGCGGTATCGATATCGAGATAGCGCAGGGGGAGATTGTTGTGATTATTGGTCCATCCGGTTCGGGCAAAAGCACGCTTCTGCATATCATCAGCGCGCTTGACCGGCCGACGCAGGGTAAGGTGTTTTTTGAAGGGGAGGACCTCGTGGCAATGAGCGAACGGGCAGTAACGAATTTCCGGAATAAGACGATGGGATTTATTTTTCAGTTTCATCACCTGTTACCGGAGTTTACCGCGCTGGAGAATGTCGCGATGCCCGCATTGATCGGCGGAGCGGGCATGCGAGAAGTGAAAACTAAAGCGTTACAACTGCTCGCAGAAGTCGGGCTGGCAGACCGGGCGACGCACAGGCCTTCCGCACTTTCCGGCGGCGAACAACAGCGTGTCGCCGTCGCGCGGGCGATGATGAACGACCCCAAGATCATATTCGCAGACGAGCCCTCAGGGAACCTTGATGAAGAAAACGGCGTTAAACTTCATGGGTTGTTAGTTCAACTGGCTCAAGAGCGCAAGCTAACATTTGTGATTGCAACCCATAACCCCGACTTGACAAAACGAGCCGATAGAATTTTGCGATTGAGCGAGGGGAAATTGACACAGGTGAAGCATATCGCCCAGCGCTTGTGAGCGTGATTTTTTTAACTTGACTTTCGTCGAATTTGGATTAAATTACAGGCTGACCTAACCAACAGTTCTTCCCCTGACTGTTGTTATCAGACGGTCTAGCCCGGCGTTCCCCCCAGCGCTGGGCTTTTTGTTCCAGCACGAGATTGAAAGGGTCACTATGGCACGTAATGTCAGCAAATCGACGGCGAAACGAGGAGCGCGAAAGGAAAGCCTTCCGTTTACGAAAAGGAATTACCAGATTCTAGGAGCCGCTCTTCTTGTGATTGCCGCAGGATACGTGGCGCTCGCGCAGAAGCCCTGGGACGGGTTCCTTCCGCTCGTGATTGCGCCTATTTTGTTGGTTGCCGGTTACTGCATTCTTGTTCCGTTGGGCATTCTTTACCGTTCTAAGAAAGAGAAGGAGACAACCGGAGTGACCGCGGAGAATCATTCGGAGCCGTCCAAAGCCACGGCGTCTTGAAAATTCATCCCATTTTTATTATTTTACAACGATATGAGTTAGTGCCGTTAGGGTGAGAATACGAGTATTCCTGTCTGCCGTGTTGAAAAGAATCGGTGGGCATGGCGAGCGTGTAGCTCAGGGGTAGAGCATCTGCCTTTTAAGCAGAGGGTCGATGGTTC
>DASWKY010000274.1:0-2260 GCA_036396395.1 Bacteroidota bacterium
CGCAGTATTTCTGCCAGAGCGAGGACGCGGGATTCTTTGACCTCGCCGAAGCCGTGCCGGGACCCACAACCGAAGCCGTCAGTGCTGTTGCGAAAAAGTTAGGCGTAGCGGTTGTCGTTCCGGTATTCGAGCGTCGCGCCGCAGGCATCTATCATAACAGCGCAGCTATCATAGACGCGGACGGCTCCATGGTAGGATTTTATCGCAAGATGCACATTCCCGACGACCCCTCGTACTACGAAAAATATTATTTCACTCCCGGCGACATGGGCTTTCAGGCTGTGAATACGAAATTTGGCAAAATCTCGACGCTCATTTGCTGGGACCAATGGTATCCCGAAGGCGCGCGGCTTTCCGCACTGCTCGGCGCGAGTGTGCTTTTCTATCCGACTGCTATCGGCTGGCACCCGGGCGAGAAAACGAAATACGGCAAAGCTCAGCGCGAGTCGTGGCAGACCATCCAACGCTCGCACGCCATTGCCAACGGCGTGTACGTCGCGGTCGCAAACCGCACGGGGCTTGAAAAAATTGTCCCCGGCACGGATGGAATTGAATTTTGGGGGTCGTCGTTCATCGCCGACCCGCAGGGTGTCGTCATCGCCGAGGCGTCTGTGGACAAGGAAGAAATCCTCGTCGCAGAAATCGACCTGCATCATCTCGAGAACATCCGCCGCAACTGGCCCTTCCTCCGCGACCGGCGCATCGACGCTTACCACGATATCACCTCTCGCTTCATCGACACGCCGAAGAAGTGAAGAATTATCAAATCCAAGACTCTTACCCCCTGCGGCTCAAACAACGAGCCGCGTCCCCCTTGGTAAGGGGGACAAAAAATATTGTTGCAATTTCCCCTTCCTTACAAAAATCCCGAGAAGATTTCTTTGAACCTTGGCAGTGGGAACAAATATTTTTCCCCTCCTTACCAAGGAGGGGTCTCCGCCACAGGCGGAGGGGGGAGGTTAGAACCTTGACAAAAGTTTTTAATAAACCGGACACAAAGCAACTACGCAGAATGCTTCGCAACAATATGCCTGAGGCTGAAGTAATCCTCTGGTCGAAGCTCAAGAATAAACAAGTACTGGGATGTAGATTCAGGCGACAGTATGGCGTAAATTCGTATTCTATTGATTTCTATTGTCCAGAAATAAAACTCGCTATAGAAACTGACGGAGAAAGTCACTATAAAGATGGAGCCGAAGAGAATGACCAACACAGACAACATCTTATTGAGCAATATGGTATTAGTTTTCTGCGATTCACAAACGATGAAGTAAGGAAGAATCTCGACGGTGCTTTGTTAGCGATTGAGGACAAAATAAAAGAGTTGAAGAAAGTGTAAGCAATTATACCCCTTGCGTTCCGATCAATCGGCACGCATCCCTCTTACCTAGTTGGGAACAAAAAATATCATTGACAAAATTGGACATTATAAACAACCATAACAGAATGCCCGCCGAGTGGGAACGGCATGAAGCCACATGGCTCGGCTGGCCTCACAACCTGAGCGATTGGCCCGGCAAGTTCGCGCCTATCCCATGGGTGTTCGCGGACATTGCGCGCAAGGTCTCAGGAGGAGAGCTTGTGCGCATCCTCGTGCAATCGAAAGAGCATGAGCAAAAAGCGCGGAACGTTCTCCAACGTGCGGGCGTGAATCTGAGCAGTATCGAATTCTTCCGCATTCCCACAGACCGCGGGTGGACGCGCGATACGGGTCCGATGTTTGTCCGTTCATCCGACGGAAAAACTTCCGTTGTGCGTTTCCGGTTTAACGCGTGGGCGAAATACTCGAACTGGAAGAAAGACGTAAATGTACCGGAGAAAGCCGCCGCGAAACTTAAGAAGTCCATCATACAAGTGAAACACAACGGCTCGTCCCAAGGGGACAAGCCCGTCGTGTTGGAAGGCGGCAGTATAGACGTGAACGGAAGCGGCACGCTCCTCACAACTGAGGAGTGCTTGATGGACCCGAACGTGCAGGTGCGGAATCCCGGATTCACCAAACGGGATTACGAGGAAGTCTTCCGAAAATATCTCGGCGTCACAAACACTATCTGGCTTGGCAAAGGCATTGCGGGAGACGATACGCACGGGCACGTGGACGACCTGTGCCGATTCGTCAATAAGAACACCGTCGTGCTGTGCGCAGAGAATAACAGCGGCGACAATAACTACCGCCTGCTTGCCGAAAATCGCGAGCGACTCCAGAGCGCGAAGCTTGAGAACGGCTCAAAGTTGCAGGTCGTTGGTTTGCCCATGCCCG
>DASWKY010000275.1:0-5495 GCA_036396395.1 Bacteroidota bacterium
GAGCCGATTTCCCAAGAAACGTGGACGGGTACACGCCGATCCACACTATGAATATCAACAGCGGAACCAGCGAAGCAATTTCCCGCTTGTTGATGTCTGACAACACATGACCGCCGTACAACCCGCCTTCCCTGATGGGACCAAGCATGACGCGCTGATACATCCAAAGGATGTATATGGCTGCAAAAATAACGCCGAGCGCGGCAACAACCGCATACCCCTGACTTCCGAGCAGTGTGGATTTAAACGCGCCCACGAGAATTAAAAACTCGCCGATAAACCCGTTGAGTCCGGGCAACCCTAGCGACGAAAGTCCGACGATAAAAAAGATAATAGCAAAGACAGGCATGACTTTGGCGACGCCGCCGAAATCCGCAATCATCCGAGTGTGGGCGCGGTCGTACAGCATCCCGACAATCAAGAACAATGCGCCTGTCGAGAGTCCGTGATTAATCATTTGAATAATAGCTCCCTGCATACCTTCTTCGTTCATTGCAAAAATGCCGAGCACGACGAAGCCCAAATGCGAGACGGACGAATAGGCGACGAGCTTTTTCATATCCGTCTGCACCATCGAGACCAGCGCGCCGTACACGATGCCGAACACGGCGAGCGTACACATGACGGGGATGGCTTTCAGCGCGGCTTCCGGAAACAGCGGCAGGCAAAACCGGACGAATCCGTACGTGCCCATTTTTAATAACACACCGGCAAGGAGCACACTGCCGGCAGTCGGCGCCTGCACATGCGCATCGGGAAGCCATGTATGCAACGGAAAGACCGGCACCTTGATGGCAAAGCTCAGCGCAAACGCGGCGAACATCCACCCCTGCAACGAGACGCCCAACTGCGGAGCGAGGGCGTAGAGTTCGACCAGATTCGTCGTAAATTTCCCGTTCGGCAAGACCGACGCGTAGTACGCGACGGCAAGGATCGCGACCAGCATCAACAAACTGCCGAAGAGCGTAAAGAGGAAGAATTTTATCGCTGCATACACCCGTTCTTGTCCGCCCCAAATGCCGATGATGAAATACATCGGAATCAACATCGCTTCCCAGAAGACGTAGAATAAAAAGAGGTCGAGCGACGCGAACACGCCGACCATGCCGACCTCCAATAACAAAATCATGATGAGATATTCTTTGAGGCGGTGGGAGACGGAATTCCACGTGCCGAGCAGCGCGAGCGGCGTGAGGAACGTCGTGAGCACAATCAGCAACAGCGACATGCCGTCTATGCCGACGAAGTAGCTGATGTTCAACCCCGCAATCCACACGAACTGTTCCTGAAATTGAAAACCTGCCGTCGTCGCATCAAACTGAAACCAGAGCACGAGCGACACGGCAAACGTCAAGAGCGTCGCAGCGAATGCGATTTGCTTCAGAAGCTCAGACTTCTTCGCGTCGAGCGCAACAACAACCAGTGCGCCGACGAGAGGGAGAAATATGGTTAAGGAGAGAAGGTTCATGTATGTTTAATAGGGACACGCTGCAACGTGTCGCTACATATATTACCGAAACACAATCCACGCGATTACAACCAAAATGCCGCCGACGAACACCACGGCGTACATCTGCGCCACGCCGGTTTGGATAAGCCGCACATAGTGGGCGGCAAAATTCATAAGCTTTGCCGTCCCGTTCACCGCTCCGTCTATGACGTTCACATCCACGCCCTTCCACAAGAGCGATTCCGAGAGCCTCACGGTCGGCGTCACAACACCTTTGTCGTACACCTCATCAACGTAATACTTATTCCACAATACTTTGTACAGTCCCGGAAAACGGTTTTTCAGGTTTTCGGCAATTTCCAATCGCTTCAGATACATTGCGCGGGCGACGAAGATCCCGCCGATCGCGATTCCGAGTGAAAGCGCCATCAGCACATACTCCATCGCTGAGGGACTGTGATAGCCGATTCCCAATTTATCGTTTGCGTCCTCAAACACCGGGGCGAGCCAATGCTCGATGGCATTGCCGCCACCGAGACTTTCCGGAATGCCGATGAACCCGCCGACCAACGACAGCACTCCCAACACTATAAGCGGTACCGTCATCGTCTTCGGCGCTTCGTGCGGGTGGACTATATGATGGTCGAAGCGTTCCTTTCCTTCAAAGGTGAGCAACAGCAACCGGAACATGTAGAACGCCGTCAGCGCGGCGCCTAATACTCCAGCCAGCCACAGGAACACCGAGCCGTACTCACTGCTGAACGCTTTCCAGAGGATTTCATCCTTGCTGAAAAATCCGGCGAAGGGGAAAATTCCCGCGATGGCGAATGCGCCGACGACGAACGTTCTGAACGTCGTCGGCATATATTTCATCAACCCGCCCATTTTCTGAATATCCTGCTCTTCGTGCATCGCGTGAATCACCGCGCCGGAACCGAGGAACAATAACGCTTTGAAAAACGCGTGCGTGAGCAGGTGGAAAATTCCCGCGGTAAACGCCGCAACGCCCATCGCCAAAAACATATAGCCAAGCTGGCTGACAGTAGAATACGCCAATACTTTTTTGATGTCGTTCTGCACCAAGCCCATCGTTGCGGCGACAAGCACTGTCAACGCGCCGACAACAGCGATGACCTGTAGAGTTTCGGGCGAGAGCGCGAAGAGAATCGAACACCGCGCCACCATATACACCCCCGCGGTCACCATCGTTGCGGCGTGGATGAGCGCGCTGACGGGCGTCGGACCCGCCATCGCATCCGGCAACCAGACGAAAAGCGGAATCTGCGCGGATTTTCCGGTCGCTCCGACAAACAGCAGGAACGTAATCCAGAACATCACTCCCCCGCCCACACTCAGCACGGCGGCTCGTGCGAACACCGTGTCGAAATCCAAACTCCCGAACGTTGTGAAAATCAAAAACATCCCGAGCAGGAAGCCGAAATCGCCGATGCGGTTGACGACGAACGCTTTCTTTGCCGCGTCGCTTGTTGTCGCTGTACCCGGCTTGTAGCCGCCGGTTTCAAACTTGCGGTCGTGCCAGAATCCGATAAGGAGATACGAACACAGTCCAACGCCTTCCCAGCCGAGGAACATCAAGAGGAAATTGCTCCCCATGACAAGGTTGAGCATCATGAAGATAAAGAGATTCATGTAGGCGAAGAATTTCCAGAAGCCCGGGTCGCCGTGCATATAGCCGATGGAGTAGACGTGAATCAGGAACCCGACGCCGGTAATAATCAGCACCATGAGAATGGACAGTTGGTCGATTTGGTACGCGACGGATACGCTCAGCGAGGTTGCGGTGCCGGTGAAGGTGGAAATCCACGTAAAGAGTTCTATGATTTCTTTTCGCTGGTCGGGCGCAAGTCCGAGCATGTGAATGAACATTGCCGCGGCGGTCAGGAACGACAGACCAACCGCACCACTGCCGATGATGCCGACGAGCTTCTCGTTCTTGAACCTATGCCCGAATAGCCCGAGCACGGCAAATCCGACGAGCGGAAACAGGACGATATAAGGTGCTAAGGAGAGCATTAGTCGAGTGCGGAATACGGATTTCGGAGTGCGGAGCAAACTGTCATCCGTAATCTCCAATCCGTAATCTTGTTTTTGGTCACCATTTCAAAATATTGATTTCATCCAAATTCACGGTTCGCTTGTTGCGGAAGAGCGCGATAATAATCGCCAGCCCCACCGCCGCTTCCGCCGCGGCAACCGTCATCACGAAAAAAACGAGCATTTGGCCACGCACATCGCCGAGATAAGCAGAAAATGCGATGAGCGAGAGGTTGACGGAGTTCAGCATCAGTTCGATCGACATGAACACGATAATGGCGTTGCGGCGCGTCAGCACACCGATGACGCCAAGAATGAATGTGATTGCGCTCAGGAGTAAATATGCTTGAATGGTCATCGCATTAATCCATTTTTCGTTTTGCAAGCACCACTGCGCCGACCATTGCCGCGAGCAACAGGACGGACGTTATTTCGAACGGGAACAGGTACGTCGTAAACAATTCTTTGCCGATGTATTCCACCGTGCCGATCTCCACGCCTTTGCTGAAATCGCCCGCCGGCATCGGCACGTCTATGAATCCTGCAATGTACACCAACTCTAACAGCAACCCGAAGCTCAACCCCGCGGCGAATATTCTCTTAAAGGAGAGTTTTTCCTTCAGGCGTTCTTCGTCACCGAGGTTTAACAGCATGATGACAAACAGGAACAGCACCATGATCGCGCCGGCATAGACCAGCACTTGAATAACCGCGATGAACTGCGCATGGAGCGTCAGGTACAAGCCGGCGAGACAGAAGAAATTCAGGATAAGAAACAGCGCGGAGATGACCGGGTTGCGGCGCGTGATGACCATGACCGCCGAGAAAACGAAAACGGCGCTCAAGATATAAAAGAGTATGGATTCGAGAATCACGGTGCGAGTGTGTTTGCAACCCTCACCCCTGTCCCCTCTCCCTAAAATAGGGAGAGGGGTGTCCGCAAGGACGGGGTGAGGATATATTAGAGACTTCTGAAAAATTATTTACGTACGCGTAGCCGCAACCTTTAGGTTGCTTTTTTTAGAAAAAATTCGCAGGCTGAAGCCTGCGGCTACCAAATATTTAGGATTATTCAGAAGTCTCTATTAATGTGTTACGCCGCTCTCAGCCAGCGAAACAGTTCGCCGAGCGACGGGCGCTTGCCGTACACAAGAATCGCCGTGCGGAAAATCTTCCCCGCCACCCACATCATCCCCCAGACGGAAAGGATCAGCAACAGGATCGTGCTGAGAATTTCCCACGTCTCCGGCATTTGGATCGGAAGCCGCATCACCATCACCGCCGGAGTTAACACCGGAATAAAAGAGAGCACCTTCACGAGCGTCGAGTCGGGGTTCTGCATCACGGGCATTGCCAACACGATCGGGAAGACCAACAACAGCGTCACGTATCCGGTAATTTGCTGGGCTTCTTGCTCGGTCGTGACCGGCGAGCCTGCCGCGACGAAAATAGCCGAATACAATAAGTAGCCAAGAAAGAAATATATTAACGCAATAAGAAAAATATCCATCTGGAAAACGCTCGCCTGAAACTTGGCGGAGACGACCACGGCAATCAACGCCCAGAGCGTCACCTGCACAATACCGAGTCCGCTGAGTCCGATAATTTTTCCAACCATCAAATCTCTCGCTGAACAGGAAGAAATCAGCACCTCGATAAGTCGGTTGGATTTTTCTTCCACCACACTGCGTATCAGCAACTGCCCGGACGTCAAGACCAAAAACATCAGCATCATAATGGCGACGTACGCGCTGAAGAAAGTTTCAAGAAATCCTGATTCCTTCTCCTCGCCTTCGCCCGTCACTTTGATAGACCGGACGTCAATATCCGCCATGAGCTGTTTAAGGCGAACGGGGTCATATCCTTCCTTCTTCGCGCGCCATTCAATCACAATTTCCTCGATCGTCCGAGAAAAACGTTCCTGTGTGCGAAAATTCCCCACATTCTCCGCCCGATATTCCACCATCCCGCTGTCAAAAACCGTCGCCGG
>DASWKY010000276.1:0-6177 GCA_036396395.1 Bacteroidota bacterium
ATGCGCATTCTTTCTTGATGTCCTCGAACGATTTGTCTATCTCCGCTAAATTTTCCAGTTGGTTTCGCACTAAAACCAATTTGCCGTACAGCGCGTGCTCGCCTTCGTAGAGCATCTGGTGCATCTGCGAGGTGGCTTCGAACAATTTCTCCGAGTTCTCCAAAATTTTCAGTTCCGCCTCCAACCCGTCTTCCTCGCCCGGCTGGGGAGACACAGCGTCAATCTCCTTCAACTGAAATTCGTAGAGGTCGCGCTTTTCCTTCAGCTGTCGTTCTTTCTGAGAAAGTTCGTCCAGCTGTTCGAACAACAGTTTCAATGCCGCGTACGCTGTGCGATATTCCTCAACCAAACCGTCCAGCCCGCCGAAATCATCTAAAAAGTCAATGTGCGTCGCTGTCCGCAAGAGTGACTGGTGCTCATGCTGACCGTGCATGTCAACAAGCAGTTCGCCGGCTTCTTTCATGACCGTGAGCGGCGCGGGAGTATCGTTGATGAAACAGCGGCTTTGTCCTTTTGCGGAAACTTCCCGGCGCAAGAGTAATTCATCACCCGAATCAAATTCGTTTGCCTTCAGCAGGGCTTGCATGCGCTTATGTTCCGCAACGCCGAAGACGCCCTCGACGATCGCCTTGTCTTCCCCCTTGCGCACGTCGTCGGCAGTCGCCCGCTCGCCTAAGATCAAACCGAGCGCATCAATGAGAATTGATTTGCCCGCGCCCGTCTCGCCGGTAATAATATTCAGCCCAGCGCGAAAATCAACGCGGATTTCTTCAATGAGCGCGTAGTTCTTGATATAAAGGGACTTAAGCATGGTCGTTTCAATGTCATTCCGAGTTCGCCGTGGCGAACGAGGAATCTCGTTATTTAGGGAGGGATTCTTCGTCCCGACAAGCAACATCGGGACTCAGAATGACAAGGAGTAATGTACCGAAAAAAATGGAAAACTCAATGCTCTTTCATGAAGGTTTGAACCAAACCCTCGGCGAGACGCCTTCGGGTTAGGGGAAGCAGATTAATTCCGGTTCGGCTTTGGGAAGTTTTCGACGTCGAAGAAGTTGATTTCGGGGACGTCCGGCAGGATACCAAAATAAAAGGCGTAGCTCATGAATTCTTTGAGGCTGTCGGATTGCTGTTCGCCGAAGTCGTACGTAAACGAGGAAAAATACTCGTGCGCTTGCTGGGCGGAAATCCCGCTGTGCACAGCGGCTTGTTCCGCAATACTCTCAATCAATGCCGTGCCTTCGGTCTTTGCCAGCATGAGCCGCTGAACGTCTTCCACCGGCATCCGTTCATCCCTGCCGACCCAGAAACCGTGCACGTAGGGCAAGTCGGTGAGGTCCGCCCACTCTTCCACCAGGTCGAGCCGAAAGGCATCATTTGACGGAATTACGGCGGGAGAGAGATTCATCACCAATGCCGAATCCGCTTTTGCGAGCATGGCGTTCACGTCCGGCATCATCGGAACAATCTGCAAGCTCCTTTGTTCGGATTCCTCGTTGGGATATTTTTCCATCAGAATAATTTTCGCAAGGATAATTTCGGAAGTGACACGGATATCGACCGCCATCGTCTTGACGTTGCGAATATCCGATTTCACGTACAAGTGGACGGTGCCTGTGGGTTGCGAGGAGGAGACGGCGACATTGGGAACGATGCAGTATTCCGCGCCGTGACGGGCATAGTCGACGGGCGATAAAAAAGCGCATCCGGGTTTTTCAACCTGAATGCGCTCATTTTTTTGAGGCTTGTTCATCTGTAACGCGAGCTTGGCGGGAATATCCACCACACGCTCAAACGGCGAGTCGTTCCCCAATAAACCATGCAACAGAGGCTTCAGGTATAACGCCTCGGGATGCGCGAGGAACGGTTTCACGTGTCTTACGCGCCGGTTTTCTGGTGCACCGCTTTCGCCGCGAGTTTGCGAAGATAAAACAATTTCGCTCGGCGGGACCTGCCGCCTTTGACAAATTCGATTTTCGCGATGCGGGGGGAATGCGTGGGAAATACGCGCTCTACGCCGACGCCGTCGGATATCTTCCGCACGGTGAAGGTGGAGTTCATGCCCGCCCCGCGCTTGCTGATGACTACACCCTGGAACTGCTGGATGCGTTCCTTCTCGCCTTCCACCACGCGCACGTGCACGTTGACGGTATCGCCCGGCTTGAAGGCGGGAATGTCGCTCCGCAGTTGTGTCGCTTCGACTAATTTAATTTTATCCATATACTATTCTCCAAAAAGCTATTCTATGAGATGAAGTCTTTTTTGTCTAGCAACCATCTCAAAAATAAACGGCTGTCATGCCCGCAGGCCTTAAGCGGGCATCCACACTATGGATTCCCGATAAAAGCATTCGGGAATGACAGAATAGGGTATTTTTGAGACCGCTTATACTATGATCTACAATCGGTTAACTGTGTTAGTCCTTCAACAATTTTTTTTTGCGCCGTTTCGTACGGGCCGAGCGCTGTTTCTGCCGCCATTCTGCGATTTTCTTGTGGTCACCGGAAAGCAGGATGTCGGGCACGTTCATGCCTCTATACTCTGCAGGCTTCGTGTACTGCGGCGCTCCGAGCAAGCCGTCCTGGAATGAATCGTCTAACGCCGATTCGCCGTCGTTGATGACTCCCGGCACCAGCCGCACAATCGCATCAACCAGCACTGCAGAGGCAAGCTCGCCGCCCGTCAACACATACTCACCGATGGAAATTTCCCGCGTTGCCAGCGACTCGCGCACACGCTCGTCAATTCCCTTATAGTGCCCGGCGATGAGGATGAGGTTCTTCTTGAGCGACAACTCGTTGGCGAGCGACTGGTTGAACATCTCGCCGTCAGCCGTCAGCACAATCACTTCATCGTAGGTGCGCTCAGCCACTAGCGCTTCGACACACTCGAACACCGGCTCCGGCTTCAGGATCATCCCTGCGCCGCCGCCGTAGGGCGTATCGTCTATCGTCTTGTGCTTGTCGTGCGTGTACTCGCGAAGGTCGTGCACGACAATCTTCACCAGCTTCTTGACCTGTGCGCGGCGGAGGATGCTTTCTTGCAACGGGCTTTCCAGCAATTTCGGCAATCCCGTCAGGATATCAATACGCATCATTCCAACAACCCTTCTACCGCGTGAATCACAATCGTACGGCGCTCTGCATCTACACTCTTGATAAATTCTTTCACTGCGGGGATTAACACTTCTTTGCCGTTGTTCCGAACCACCCACACGTCGTTCGCCGGCATCTGCCATACATCCTTTACCTGCCCGACCACCTCCCCCTCTTCCGTCAACACCTCCATACCGATAAGGTCATGGATGAAGTAGGAACCTTTGCGAGGCTTCACCGCCTCGTTCTCCTGCACGAATACCATCTGTTCTCGTAAATCATCTGCGGCGTTGCGGTCGTTCACATTCTGCAATTTTAGCACGACACGCTCATTCTGTACGCGAACCGATTCAACCTCATACCGCATAGCTTGTTCTTCCGCCCTGCCGATCCACACTGCTTTCAATTTCGTAAAGCGTTGAGCATCATCCGTCAGCGAGCGTATATTCACCGCCCCACGGACACCGTTGCTTTTGGCAATTTGTCCGATTGCTATCATGCTCTACTCTGTTCTTCCACCAAACGGCTTATTGGCCTGCGGGCGCGGCGGGAGCCTGTTCAGGCGCCGCCGGTGTGACTTCAAGGGGAGTTTCCTTTGCCGCGGCGGCCGCTTTCTTTTTCTTGTGCAAACGACGCGCTTTGCGGTCGGCATCCCTCTTCCCGCGATCAGCCTGTTGCAACTGCCAGCGCTCCAGCACTTTCAGCGTGGTCGCCTCGTCCTTGCCCTGCTTCTTCAGCGTCCAGCGCAGCCACAACCCGACGCGGCGAAACAAGGAGCGTACGGTATCGGACGGCTGTGCTCCTTTGGAGAGCCAATAAAACACGCGCTCTTCTTTAAGGTCGAGAAGATTGGTGCTGATGTTCGGGTCGTAGTTGCCCACCGCCTCGATGTAGGCGCCGGTGCGCGGGTTGCGCGAGTCCGTCACCACAAGCTTGTAGATCGGATGCTTTTTCTTTCCGATTCTCCGTAAACGAATTGTAACCAACGTTGGTACTCCTCAGATGATAGTGTGATAAAATAGTATTCTTGAAACGAGAAAGCCGTCTAAAACGATAGTCACCTTGAACGGAGTCTACCGTAGGGATGTCAACGGTAAAAAGGTGAATTTCAAAAAAGTCATGGTTCGACTCCGCTCACCATGATACAAAAAAACTCTAATGCGCGGGAAACCGCATTCCCTGCATGGCGCGCTTCATGCCGCCTTTCGAAAATTTCTTCATCATCCTCTGCATCTCGTCGAACTGCTTCAGCAGGCGGTTGACTTCCTGCACTGTCGTTCCGCTCCCCGTCGCAATCCGCTTCCGGCGGCTTCCGTTGATGATCGAGGGCCGGAGGCGTTCTTCGGTCGTCATGGACTGGATGATCGCTTCCACCCGCACGAGCGCGTTGTCATCCACTTGCGCATTGGCGGGCAGACGGTTGGCTCCGGGCAACATCCCCATCACTTGACTGAGGGGACCCATTTTTTTGATTTCCCGAAGCTGGTCCAGAAAATCCTCCAGCGTAAACTGCGACTTCCGGAGTTTCTCTTCAAACTGGACCGCCTTTTCCTGGTCGAACTGCTCTTGCGCCTTCTCGACTAAGGTGACAATGTCACCCATACCGAGAATGCGCGAAGCGATGCGGTCGGGATGGAACGGCTCCAGCGCGTCTAATTTTTCCCCGACGCCGATAAACTTGATCGGCTTCTGTACCACAGCGCGAATCGAAAGCGCCGCTCCTCCGCGTGAATCGCCGTCGAGCTTCGTCAACACGATGCCGTCGAAATTCAGGCGGTCGTGGAATGCTTTCGCGGAGTTGACGGCGTCCTGCCCCGTCATCGCGTCCACCACGAATAAAATCTCGTGGGGTTTCGCCTGCTCTTTGACGGCGGCAACTTCCGCCATCATCTCTTCGTCAACGTGCAAGCGTCCTGCGGTATCGATGATGACCGTGTCGCGGACGTTCTTGCGTGCGTGGTCTATCGCATCAACAGCAATCTTCACAGCGCCCGCAGAGCGGTCGCTATACACCGGTACATCAATCTGTTTGCCGAGGGCGATGAGCTGGTCTATCGCCGCGGGGCGATAGATATCCGCCGCGACGAGCAACGGGTTGCGTCCCTTGCTCTTGAGAAAATTCGCCAGCTTGCCAGAGAATGTCGTCTTGCCCGAGCCCTGCAATCCCGCAATGAGGATCACCGTCGGCGTGTTTTGCGAAAAGTGAAGCTCCGCCTTCGTCTCGCCGAGCAGTTTCACCATCTCGTCATGAATAATCTTGACGATAAGCTGTCCCGGGGTGATGCTGTTCAGGACTTCCGTGCCGACCGCGCGCTTCTGGACGTCCTCGATGAACTGCTTCGCAACTTTATAGTTGACGTCCGCATCCAGCAACACGCGGCGGACTTCCCGCAACGAATCGGCGATATTCTGCTCGGAAATTTTACCCTCTCCGCGCAGTTTCTTGAATACCGCCTCTAACTTTTGACTCAGGCTTTCAAACATTGCCGCTCGATTTCCTTACCTCTCCTCCAGATAAAAATCTTCCGAAATCCCCGCTCTCGCAGGGACATCGGAAGATTTTGCGTTTCCGAAGGAATTAAAATGTACGTAAAATAACCCCGCTAATCAAGGCTGAAATTGAAGGGAAGCAGGAAAAAAACGGCTGAGAAAGAAATTATCCCGCCTTCTTCAACGCTTCTGCGCCGCTGACGATTTCGAGCAGTTCCTTCGTAATGGAGGCTTGGCGGGCTTTATTAAAGGAAAGCGTAAGGGCGCGAATAAGCTCTTTAGCATTCACTGTGGCATTTTCCATCGCCGCCATGCGCGCGCCCTGCTCGGCGGCGTTCGATTCCAACAACACGCGCCACATCTGAAAATTCAGGTGCCGCGGAACCAATGCATTGATAATTTCCTTGCTTGACGGCTCGTAGATGTATTCGACTTGCGCGAGGGATTTTGGACCCTCGGCTTGCTTCGTTTCTTCTGGCGGGATGGGGAGCAGTTGTTCGATGATAATGCGCTGTTGGATGACCGATTTGAATTCATTGTAAATCATGACCACCTGGTCGAACTCGCCTTTCAGGTAGCCGTCGGTCAGCTC
>DASWKY010000277.1:0-2465 GCA_036396395.1 Bacteroidota bacterium
GAGGCTTTATGACAAATGACAACGATGGATTTGCAAAAGGATTGATGGCGGGGTTTATTGCCGGAAGTGTCGTCGGCGCGGTGATGGCGTTGCTCTATGCGCCGAAGAGCGGGCGTGAGTTACGGCGGAATATCAAAGACCGCTCGACGGAGTTTCTCGGTAACGCCGATGAATATCTCGCCCAAGCCCGCACCGAGGCTTCCGATATTATCAACGAAGGCAAACGCAGGTCGGACCACGTCATCAACGATGCGCGTAAGAAAGCAGAAACATTGATGGGCGACGCCGAGCGTATTATCTCGGACGCGCGTGAAAAAGCCCGGAACGATGAGTCGAAGAACCAGCCCTCACGGTGAGACTGGTTGTAAACAGAGCGTTTTAAAAAGGGTCATTCTGTGGAAACACTTCTTAGTGTAGCCCAACTTATCGCACTGGTGTGCGCCTCGGCGCTGTGCGTCTATTTGATTGTCGTGCTCGTCCAGGTCAGGGAAGTACTGGCGTTGTTACAGCGGAACCTTGCGGACTTCAACGAGCATGCGAAACCGGTGCTTGAGAATCTTCACTTCATCACCGAAAAATTCAGGTCGATTTCTGCCCAGATCGACGACCAGGTGGGTATCGTCAACGGTTCGCTTGAATCCATCAAGCTTGCCGTCGATAACGTCGTCGCGTTCGAAGAGCGATTGCAACAATGGCTGGAGGAACCGATTTTTCGATTGGTTACTTCTGCGAGCGGTTTTATTAATGGTATCGTTGCCTGGATTGACGCGATTCGCGGCGATAGGACGAAGTAGTCCGTTCGCTATGACAGGATAATCTGCTCTTCAAGATGATACATCGCTCGCCCGCAACGCGAGCGGAACGGTTTCCTTCCTTACTGTACACACTCCATTGATACGTTTAGAGGAGATGAGATTTTGGCACACGCACCTCAAAAGGATTACTCCCTCGAAAAAATCCGGAACATTGCGCTTATCGGCCACGGCGGGTCGGGCAAAACGACGCTGACCGAATGCATCCTCTTCGATACGAAGACCATCTCTCGCATCGGCAAGATCAACGAGGGTTCTACCGTGTCAGACTACCACCCGGACGAAATAGAGCGGCGTATCTCTATTAATTCTTCCCTTCTCCATTGCGATTGGCAAGACCATAAACTGAACATCCTCGATACCCCCGGCTACACGGATTTTACCGGAGAGGTGCTTTCCGCGCTCCGGGTCGCCGATACCGCGGTTGTCTTCCTGAAAGCTGTTGAAGGGGTTGAAGTCGGCACGGAAATCGTCTGGAACTACACGAAGGCGGAAAACATTCCCGCTCTGTTTGTCGTCAACAAGCTAGATAATGAAAACTCGGATTTTGACCATGCGCTGGGCGTGGCACGCGAGCGGTTCAGCAATGATGTGACGGTTATTCAGTTCCCGGTGAACGAGGGGCTTCCGTTCGACTCTGTCGTGGATGTGTTGCGAATGAAGTTACTCACCTATGAGCGCGACGGCAGTGGAAAGATGACCGAGCAGGAGATTCCCGCCGACTTGAAAGGGAAAGCAGACCAACTGCATGAAGAGCTTATAGAAAAAATTGCAGAAACAGACGAAGCGCTCCTGAATAAATTTTTTGAAGAAGGCACGCTTCAAGAACAGGAGTTGCAACAGGGTTTGCGCACGGCGGTCAACACGCGCAAGATTTTTCCCGTGTTGTGTACTTCAGCCGACCTGAATATCGGCGTCCCCGCGCTTCTTGATTTTATTGTTTCCTTCGCCCCTTCGGCAAAAGACCGCGGCGCAGTGAAAGCTACCGACTTGCAGAAAAAGCAAGAGATTGACGTGCCTCCCAATCCATCCGGAGAACCTGCGATATTCGTCTTTAAGACCGTATCGGAACAGCACGTCGGTGAATTGTCCTATTTCCGTGTGTATTCCGGAACAGTTCAAGCCGGTATGGATATGCTGAACGAATCAAACGGTAAGCCCGAACGCTTGGGGCAGATATTCGTGATGAACGGAAAGGAACGGAAGGAAACGGGAAAACTGCGCGCCGGAGATATCGGGGCAGTCGTCAAATTGAAAGATACTCACACCAATAATACGCTGAGCAGTAAGAGTTTTCCCATCGAATTTCCGAAGATCGCCTTTCCGGAGCCGGTGATCCGGATGGCGATTGTGCCGAGGTCGAAAGGCGATGAGGACAAGATTGCAACCGGGTTGCATTCACTGCACGAAGAGGATCCGACATTTCTGATTCAGGTAGAAGGCAAATTGAGCCAGACGGTGATCGCCGGGCAGGGCGAGCTTCACCTGTTGATTATCACGAAACGGTTCAAAGAGCGATACGGCGTTGAAGTGGATTTGATGGAGCCGAGAATTCCGTATAAGGAAGCGATCAAAGCCGTCGCCCCGAGCGTTGAATACAAGCACAAAAAACAAACGGGCGGTCGCGGTCAATTCGGGCATGTGTATATCAAA
>DASWKY010000278.1:0-3090 GCA_036396395.1 Bacteroidota bacterium
CTGGCGCGCGTCCTTTCTTTCGGCAGTCGTAAGCGCATGAATCAACGGTAGAGTGAGTTTCTTCTCTTTCAAGTCGATGCCGATGGGCTTTCCGATAATACTTTTCCTGCCGAGGTAATCGAGTAAGTCGTCTCGAATTTGAAACGCCATCCCGACGTGTTCACCGAAGTCTTTGAGCTCTCGCCGTATGTCGGTATCCTCTGTAGCGCTGACAGCGCCGATTTCCGTGCAGGTGCTGAACAGCGACGCTGTCTTATCCCCGATGATTTTCAGGTAGGTTTCTTCATCAAGATCCAACTGCCGGCTCTTTTGAATTTGCAGGAGTTCGCCCTCGCTCATCCGTTTCACGGCGGTCGATGTGGAATGGAGGAACGGGTAGTCGCGGCTTTCCAACGAGAGCAGTAAGCCGCGCGCAAGCAGGTAGTCTCCCATCAGCACTGCGATTTTATTTTTCCAGACGGCATTAATGGACGCGAGGCCCCGCCTCGTGTCCGCATCGTCAACCACGTCGTCATGGATGAGCGTCGCCGTATGCAGGATTTCCACCAGCGTTGCGCCGCGGTACGTGCTCCCGGAAATCTCTCCGCAGACCTTCGCGCTGAGCAGGACGAGAATTGGACGGACGCGCTTTCCCTTTTGGCGGATAATGTACCTGGCGATCAGATCGATCAGCCCGACTTTCGAACGCATCGCTTCCTTGAAGAACCGGTCGAATGCCTTGAGTTCTTCCGCAATCGGTTCGCGGATATCGTCCAGCGTGGCGGTCTGTTTATTCGTTACGGTCACGATTGAGATTCCCCACTGCTCTCTGGGTCCGGCAAGTCTGCGGCGAGCTCCGCATCTCGCCTCTTATTGACGACACTGGAAATAAGAATACTGAGTTCGTACAGCAAAAACATCGGCACGCCAAGCAACAGTTGTGTAATAATATCAGGCGACGGAGTGACGAGCGCGGCAATAATCAGAATAGCGACAATGGCATGTCTGCGGTAATGCCGCATAAACGCGGGCGTGAGAATGCCGATTTTGGATAGTGTATAAGAGACCATCGGCAGTTCAAAGACAAGCCCCGCGCCGACAAGCAGCGCTAACACAAAACTGATATACCGGTCAATGGAGATATTCAGCGCGATCTTGTCAGTTCCGAAGCCCGCGAAAAAATCGAGCGCCGTGGGAATCAACACGAAATACCCGAACGCCACTCCGGACAAGAAGCACAACGTCGTGAACGCGACGAGCAGGGACACATGCTTGCGCTCTTTGGGGAGCAATCCCGGGGCAATGAACCGCCAGAGCCAGTAGAGCGTATTCGGCATGCTGATGATGAACCCGCAGATCAACACCGACTGCATAAACAGCAACACGATGCCGTACGGCGCGAGTACTTGTGCCTCCAACCCGGCCTTCTCTAACGGCGTCAGCAGGAGATTATAGACAATGTACTCCGCGTACACGCCGCACGCCGCAGTGGCGAGAAGCCAGCCGATAAAAATTTTGACAATATGCCAGCGCAGTTCCTCAAGGTGGTCGAGGAACGACATCTCTTTGTGTCCGCTGGTACCGTCGGCATTACTAGTAAACTGTTCTGACATGATGAACAAGTACGATGAGTTCTGAGGCGTTTAGAGTAAGGTGCGCCTCGTTTTTTATTTACGCAGTTCGGGGTACAAAGGAAATCCGTCCCCGAGCGTTTTCACTTCTTTATTCACTGACGCAAAAACATCAGTATTCGTGATGTTGGTAATGACCTTGTCGATGAAGCCCGCGACAATCTCCATCTGCGCCTCTTTCATGCCGCGCGTGGTTAATGCCGGCGTGCCGATGCGGATGCCGCTGGTAATGAGCGGCGACTTATCATCGAACGGCACGGCGTTCTTGTTAACCGTAATGCCCGCTTCATCCAGCGCTTCCTGCGCCTGTTTGCCAGTGACGTTCTTGTTCCGCAAATCGGCGAGCATGAGATGGTTGTCCGTCCCCCCGGAGATAATATAATAGCCGCGCTTCACGAGCGCGTTGGAGAGCGCTTGCGCGTTCTTGATAACCTGCTGAGAGTACGTTTTGAAATCCGGTTGTAAGTTCTCACGAAACCCGACCGCTTTTGCCGCAATACAGTGCATGAGCGGACCGCCTTGGATGCCCGGAATCACCATCGAATCAATCAACTCGGACATCATTTTCTTTCTGCCGGATTTTGGAGCGACCACCCCGAACGGGTTCTCGAAATCTTTCCCAATCAGAATAAGCCCGCCGCGTGGACCCCGCAATGTCTTGTGCGTAGTCGAGGTTACGACGTGGCAGTGGGGAAGGGGGTCGTTGAGCAGTTTTGAGGCAATTAAGCCCGCCGGATGTGCGATATCTGCGAACAAAAACGCCCCGACCTTATCAGCTATCTCGCGGAATGCCTTGTAATCAATGTTACGCGAATACGCGCTCGCCCCGACCGTTATCATTTTCGGCTTTTCTTTTTTCGCGACGGATTCGACGTTGTTATAGTCAATGACGCCCGTCTCTTTTGAAACGCCGTATGCCGTGAACTTATACAACTGTCCCGAAAAATTCACAGGCGAGCCGTGCGTGAGGTGTCCCCCGTGCGAAAGGTCCATGCCCAACACCGTGTCGCCCGGCTTCAAAAATGAAAAGTACACAGCCATATTCGCCTGCGAGCCGGAGTGCGGCTGGACGTTCGCATACTCCGCGCCGAATACCTGCTTCGCGCGGTCGCGGGCGAGGTTTTCCACCACGTCCACGTATTCGCACCCGCCGTAATACCGCTTGCCGGGGTAGCCTTCGGCATATTTGTTTGTGAGCGGCGTTCCCAGCGCCTCAAGGACGGCGAGACTGACGAAATTTTCCGATGCGATCAGTTCGAGCTTGCTGTGCTGTCGCTCGATTTCGTGCCGGATGGCGGTGTAAATTTCTTTATCGTTACTCTGGAGTGCATTCATGGTCAGGAAGTTTGGGGAAATGTGAGATATCGTGAGGGAAAAACAGACAAACACAAAGTGCTTTACTGGGGGCGCATCGTTTACAAGTTTGTTAAGCGGTGGATTTTTTCAATTCGCCGTTCGTGCCGCCCGCCTTCGTACTGCG
>DASWKY010000279.1:0-7381 GCA_036396395.1 Bacteroidota bacterium
TAACTATTCGATGCGAAATATGCCATCACACGCGGTTCTACGAACGGGAGGCACAACTGAATACTGCCGTCCTGTCTTTTTTTGACCTTGATTGGTTAAATAAAAATGCGTTGTGTCTCGTCTGTGAAAAGTGCGGATACATACATTGGTTCCTTCCACAGTAATCCCCGCGTTGATTTTCACCCCATTTTCCGCTATCTTGATACTGCCAGCCAGCACGTAGTTCCTTCCGTTTCGAACTAAAGGGGATCGGCCTTGCTTCGGATAATCCGGGAACGCCTCGAATATAAAATTCTCCTGTTGTTGACAGCCGTCCTGCTCATCGGGTTCGGCAGTTATGTTATTGTCAGCATCCAGAAAGAGTCCGAGCAGATGGTGAAAGACCACCACGAGAAGCTCTGGCTCTATTCGGAGACACTGTCGGCAGGCATCCGGAACGTGATGCTGACTGGCAAGGCGCCGTTCGCCGCGGCATTGGTGAACGACGTCCGCGAGAATTTAAAGACATTCGGCGAGCTGACGATCTACGACCGGATGGGGCGTGAAGTATTTCTGCGCGAGGGCGAGGGCGTTGTCTACAATGTGCACGAAACCGATACGCTCCTGCGCCAGACGATGAGCACCCATAACACGCAATGGGCGATGATGGGCGGAAGTGATGAGGAAGTGCTCACGCGGTACGAGCCGCTCTATAATAGAACCGAATGCTGGCGCTGTCACGACCCTAGCGACCATATTCGCGGCGTCCTGCAGTTAGCGCTCAAGCCTGCCGCCATCCGCACCGGCAATACCGAGGAGACAGTCAGGCAGACGGCGGGCATGATGGGTGATTTCATTGCGACGGCGTTCCGTAATATCATGGTCGGAGGCGGAGGCGAGTTTATGGACACACTCATGATTGCCTCTAAGAACATCCCCGCAGTCGAGCGTGTGCGGGTGTACAGCAGGTTGGGCGATATTGCGTTCGGCGACGACGAGGATGTCACCGACTCCGACGCAATACTCGAACTGATTGAGAATCAGGAAAAATCAAAGCAGTTTCAGCGGAACGGCAACAAGCTCCGCTTGTTGCTGCCGCTTGCGAACGAAGACCGCTGTCAGGTGTGCCACGGCGAGAGATTTCCGATGCGCGGCGTGCTCGCGGTCGATTTTCATGCGGACTCGCTGAGGGCGTTCAGCTCCGACGTGGCGAAGAAACTCACGCCGGTTTTTCAAGCGGCGTTGTTCGAAGGGTTTCGCGGCATCATGCTCGTCGGCAGGGCGGGTTCGGCGAGATATTATCTAGATGAAATCCGCTCACTTCCCGTTATCCACAAACTGAGCGTGTACGACAAAGAAGGCAACGAGCGCTTCTTGAACCCAGCGCCCCGCACGCGGAAGGAAACGAAGCAGGTTGTCGATAGCGTTTCGGTGATGGAATTCGTATCGAGCGAAGCGGGCGATGAAATGCTCGTGCGGCTGACGCCGTTGAAGAACGACCAGCGATGTTTTTCGTGCCACGGGAAGAACCATGACGTGCGCGGTGTGGTGGAAATTTCCGCCTCGATGAAGGAAATCAACGACGCGGTCTCGTCCAACAAAGTGCGGTCGGCAACGGTGGGAGTGGTCACCATCTTTTTAGTGTGGGGAGTCCTGCGGTTGTTCATGAATTCCGTAGTTGTGCGCCCAGTGAAACTCATCGAAGGCATCGCACTACGAGTGGGGGAAGGAGATTTTTCCGCTCAAGCGGACGTCTCCTCCCGCGACGAAATCGGCAACCTTGCCCGGCGCATCAACGAGATGACGCAAGGTCTGCGCGAACGCCTGCACCTGCAGAAATTCGTCTCACGCCAAACGGTGGATGCAGTGCGCAACGCGGACCTGCAGGGCGTACGGCTGGGCGGCATGCGCAAAGTGGCGACGGTATTCTTTTCGGATATACGCGGCTTCACGGCGTTTTCGGAAAAAAGCGAGCCGGAGAAAGTCATAGCCATGCTCAACCATTGTCTCTCGAGCCAGTCGGCGGTCGTGAAGAAATACGGCGGCGACATCGACAAGTACGTCGGCGATGAACTGGTGGCGGTATTCGAAGGCGCGAAGATGGTGGAAAACGCTTTGCGTGCGGCGCTGGAGATACAGGAAATTACGGCGAACGATACGATGTTTGCAGGCAACGACCAGATTGCCGTCGGGATCGGCATCAATACGGGCGAGATGGTGATGGGCGCCATGGGAAGCGAGGAGAGAATGGATTATACTGTGATCGGCGATAACGTGAACCTCGGCGCGCGGTTGTGCAGTGCGGCAAAAGGCGGACAAGTGTTAATGTCCGAGCTTTCGTTGAAGTACCTCGAAGTGCCGCAGGAGTTCAAGCTGGTAGGCCTCGACGCGGTCAAAGTGAAGGGGAAGGAAAAACCGGTGAAAATTTATGAAGTACTTAAAAGGAAAACGAGTATATAAAATCTATGCACCAACGACGATTATATAAAACGATAGAAAGTTTTGTTTCGAACGAATTCAAATCAGATGCGCAGTTGTTGAAGCACGTTGTGAATGAGATCGTAAAGAATGAGAACATCAGTATCCAGGGAGGGCGCATCTGGCAGTACGAGTCTGCAACCGAATCGTATCGCCTGCTCCATCAAATCGGCGTGATCGAACGCATCGAGTTGGGTTACCGCGTCGCGCTTGCCGAGTATCCGATTTTCCTCCAGCTCGGCATGCACCGGTCGGTCATCGCGCGCGAGACGGACAAGTATTTGCGCAAGAAGGGCATTCTCAAGTATTCAGCGACCGGGGCGGGAGAGCGGCTGAACTCTGAACACGGTCCCGTGTTTCAGTACATTCTCGCCTTTAATTCAGATGAATTAGACCACAGCCATCTCAGCGAACTGAATATCATCAGCCTCGCGCTGACGGCGCGCTTGAAGGGCAAGAAGATCGAGCAGAAAGCGAAGATGCTCGAGCGCGATATCGATAAGGCGCGCGAGATACAGCAGAGCATTCTTCCCAAGCCGGATCTCGAATTCCATAATTACGAGCTGTACGGCTTATCGATTCCAGATAGGATTGTGGGCGGCGATTTTTTTGATTACCTCTTCGCGGATGAAGAGCACGACCGGCTGAGTGTATTTATTGCCGACGCGGCGAGCAAAGGATTCCGCGCGGCGGCACAGGCGCTCTACGTCGTCGGCGCGTTGCGGATGGGGATATTGTATCATACGAAGATCAGCTCACTTGTCTCGCGCATTAACTCGCTGTTAAGTTCGACATTCTCCGAAGAGCAATTTGTTTCGATGTTCTACGCGGAGTTTGCCGACGACCAGAAAGGATTACTCCTGTACTGCAACGCGGGGCATAACAGCCCCATACTCTATCACGCACGGGACCGCCGGATAGAAATGCTCGAAGCGACCGGGCAGGTGTTAGGTCCCTTCCCGCAGGAACGTTTCCGGGTGGAAAATACCCGCATGGCGGTTGGGGATATTCTTGTCATGTACACCGACGGTATCAGTGAAGCCTCCGACAGCAACGACGAACTCTACGGCGAGCGGCGGATTTCGGATAAAGTAGAAGAACTCGCCGAAGAACGCTCCGAAACCATCTGCAAAGCCATTTTGGAGGAAGTCGAACAATATGCGAAAGGCTCTGAAAATACGGACGATAAGACCGTTGTAGTTGTCAAGAGAGTTCACTAACATTACATTCCGTTGGGATATAGCTTGCTACGTCTCAGACGATAGTGGAGTTCATTAATTTCTGTGCAAGCAAGAGGAGTAAATACATGCAAGAACAAAAACGCATCGGCGTAGTTTCGGAAGTCACCACGGGCGGAGTTACGATCTTGGTGGACGACGACATTGAGAATCTTGTCCGGGAGTTAAATGGCAAGACGTACTACATCGGACAGATCAGCAGTTACGTGCTCATTCCGTTCGAGAAACTGATCGTCGTCGCGATGGTGTCTGATTTCAAAAAGCGGGACGTCTCGCTGAACGGAACGAACGCCCAGCGTTATACCATGACGGTCAACCTTGTCGGAACGGTAAAAGGGGGCCGCTACGAGCGCGGCGTTTCCATCGTGCCGGCGGTCGATACGCCGGTGTTTCTCGCGGAGGACGCCGACTTGACCGCGGTCTTTTCTGTGTTCCGCAAATTCGGATTTTCCATCGGTAATCTCTCCATGTTTGAGAACGAGCGGAGCTTCCTCGACCCGAACCGGTTTTTCGGCAAGCATATAGCCGTGCTCGGTTCCAGCGGTTCGGGAAAATCTTGCACCGTCTCATCACTCTTGCAGAAAGTGACCTCATTCCCGGACACGAATATTATTATCCTCGATATTCACAACGAGTACCAGGCGGCGTTTGCAGGCTCATCTAATTACCTGAACATTGCGGAGTTGGAATTTCCGTTCTGGCTGATGAACTTTGAAGAACTGCAGGAGATGTTCATTGACGAACGCGACGATAACGCATCCAGCCAAATTACCGTGTTGAAGGATATGGTCATCGCGTCGAAGAAGGGCAAGAACACCGCGCTCGCCGATGTGCTCACGATCGATACGCCTGTCTATTACGACCTCGCCGAAGTGCGTGCGAAGCTCCAATTTTTAGACACGGAGAAGATTAGCGGCATCGGTTCCTCCGGAACAAAGGAGGGTCCCTTCTACGGGAAATTTACGCGCTTCCTTGTCCGGCTCGACAGCAAGCTGAGTGACCCGCGCTACGCGTTTATGTTTAAGCCGAAACAGTATCTCACATCGGAATCGATGAAGGTGCTGATGGAAAAGATTTTCGGGAAAGCCGGAGCCGCCAAAGTGACCATCATGGACCTGAGCGGTGTGCCGTTCGATGTCGTGAATACCATCGTGGCGATGCTCGCCCGCATGTCGTTCGACTTTAATTTCTGGAACATGCACCGCCGCGATTTTCCGATCCTCCTCGTGTTCGAAGAAGCGCACAATTATTTGCCGAGCGGCGGCGCCGCATCGAAAGCCGCACGCCGCGTCGTCGAACGCATCGCGAAGGAAGGCAGAAAATACGGCGTCAGTTGTATGATCGTCAGCCAGCGCCCGACGGAAGTCTCCGAGACAATCCTTTCGCAGTGCTCGAACTTCGTTATCCTTCGTTTAACAAACCCGCTCGACCAAAATTACGTACGCCGCCTTGTGCCGGATTCGTTTGCCGGGTTGGTAGATGTGCTCCCCGCTTTGAGGCAAGGCGAGGCGCTCGTCGTCGGCGATTCGATGCCGATGCCTCTGCGTGTGCAAATAGATTTTCCCAACCCCGAGCCGGAAAGCTCCGACATCCGTTTTTTCGACAAGTGGAAGCAGAGCGGCGTCGAGACGCATATCGGCGAAGTGGTCGACCGCTGGTGGAAGCAGGAGCGGACGTAACAGAACGAAGGACCTCGCTATTTCGTTGTATGAGCAATATGAAGTCCGACATTTTTATACGGCATACATGCCTTGAGAATGCCGGACTTTTTCTAACATAAGGAAAACGCTATGCTCATCAAGCGCGCGAACGACATCCTATCCTCCGAGATCACTTCCGAATCGCTTTACCATAATCGCCGGGAGTTTATCCGCACTGCAGGCGCCGCCGCGGCGGGGCTTGCCGTCGGTTCGATTCTCAGCGAGCCGCTGAAACGCCTCTCCGCACTGGAACAACAGGACTGGAAGCCGAAGCAGAAAGGCCCGTTCGATACCGACGAGAAGCTGACCCCGTACAAAGACATCACGACCTACAATAACTTCTATGAGTTCGGCGTTGATAAAGACGACCCGGCAGAGAACGCAGGTAATTTCAAGACAAAGCCGTGGACGGTGAGTGTTGAGGGCTTGGTGAAGAAGCCCGCCGCGTACAATCTCGAAGACCTCCTGAAAGGAATTACCCTCGAAGACCGCGTCTACCGGATGCGATGTGTTGAAGCGTGGTCGATGGTGATTCCGTGGCTCGGATTTCCGCTCGCCACGCTCATCAAGAAACTCGAGCCGCTCCCGAAAGCGAAGTTTGTGGAGTTTACCACACTGCTCGACCCGCAACAGATGCCGGGCCAGAAGCGTCCCTACCTCGATTGGCCCTATGTCGAAGGCTTACGGATGGACGAGGCGATGCATCCGCTGGCAATTTTTGCCGTGGGACTTTACGGCAAAGAATTGCCCAACCAGAACGGCGCGCCGTTCCGGCTGGTCGTGCCGTGGAAGTACGGGTTCAAGGGCATCAAGTCGATTGTGAAAATCCGCTTCGTCGAGAAACAGCCGGTCTCGACGTGGACGCGGGCGAATTCCGATGAGTACGGATTTTACTCCAATGTGAATCCGAGCGTAGACCACCCGCGGTGGACTCAGAGCAGTGAGAGGCGCATCGGCGAGTTCTTCAAGCGTAAGACGCTCATGTTCAACGGCTACGCTGAATACGTCGAGCACTTGTACGCCGGGATGGACCTCAAGAGGAGCTTTTGACATGTCAAAAAACATGTCATCCCAAACCTGCCTACCGGCAGGCAGGCGAAGTGAGGGATCTCGTTTCTTGGGGCGAGATTCCTCATCCCTTAAAAAACGGGATTCGGAATGACATTCTTCTTTGATGTTTGACACGCATAGAACACAATGACTCAAGCACAGTGGTTTCGGCGGGTGATCAAGCCCGCTCTTTTTATTTTGGCGCTCGTGCCGCTTACCTGGCTCGTGTACGGTGCGTTTACCGACCAGCTCAGTGCAAACCCGTTGGACGACATCACCGATGAGACCGGCACGTGGACGCTCCGGTTTATCGTTATCACATTAAGCATCACGCCACTCCGGCGCATCACCGGCTGGAATCAATTACTCCAACTGCGCCGCATGTTCGGGCTGTTTGCATTTTTTTATGGGTCGCTCCACTTTTTCACTTATCTCTATTTCGATAAGTTCTTCGAGTGGAACGAAATACTCGCGGATATCCCCAAGCGCCCGTTTATCCTTGCCGGATTTACGGCCTTCTCGCTGATGATTCCTCTCGCCGCTACTTCGACCGACCGCATCACCAAGTGGATCGGCGGCAAGCGTTGGCAGTTGCTTCACCGGTTAATTTATGTTACAGCAATTGCGGGAGTAATACACTATCTCTGGTTAGTGAAAGCCGATACCCAACGTCCGCTGACGTACGGCGCGATTGTGGCGGTGTTGCTATTGTATCGAGTATGGGAATGGGCGAGTAAGCGAATGGCGAAATCAAAACAGGCTGGTAGCGAGACGTCGTGACGCGGGTTATTGCTCCTCTTTCACTACAGGCAATTGTTCTTCGTTCCACTTCAGCATTCCCCCGAGCAAGTTCTTCACCGTATAGCCTTGCGCGTTAAGGAATGTTGCCGCCCGCCCGCTCCGGTTTCCCGAGCGGCACACGGCGATGATGGTTTT
>DASWKY010000280.1:0-2767 GCA_036396395.1 Bacteroidota bacterium
GCCGGGCTACCATTGTCCATGACCTCACCACAACGTTCTACGGAATGGAAGAATTCACCATCGAAGACCTGAACGGGTACTACCTGACGTTCGCGACACCAGTGAAATAACTATGAAACGAACAAAACAAGAAATCCTCAAAGAACTCCAGACCATCCCCGGCATCGGTAAGAGTATTGCAGAAGATTTATGGGAGCTTGGCGTTCGTTCCGTTGCCAGCTTGAATGGCAAAGACCCGGAGCGCCTCTACTACAAGCGGTGTGAACAGCAAGGTGTGCAGATCGACCGATGCTTGTTGTACGTGTTTCGCTGTGCCGTCTATTACGCATCGCATTCACGGCACAAGCCCGAGTTGTTGAAATGGTGGAACTGGAAAGATTGAACAGCTACTATTTGTCGCACGAAACTTTATTGAACGGAAAATCTATTCCCCGTTCCTGTCCGTTCATATTTCCCTCGATGCGCGCGTGCAGCGAGCCATCCTCTTTCAGCCGATACATGATCCTCGTCGGAAAATCATGTTCCGGATTCTCAAATACCGCCTCCGTAGCTGAGAACCTGACCAGCCGAAACGCCGTCTGCGTTTGTCCCGAAGGCGTAGCGATGTAATCGATATGCTCACCGTTCTGCTTGAGCATCAGATGTTCGAATGCGACGGTTTTACCGTTTGATACCGTGCGGCTCATTCCCATCATGGTTCCGCCGGCAGGCTTCATCCACTGTTCTTGTGATGTGCGGGTTGCGCTCGAACGCTCCCAACATCCGGCTATCCAGCCGAGGGCATCTATTGTCGGTTTTTCCTGAGCTGGCACTACCGAGCACCAGAGGGCAAGGACAATAAAAGCGAATGTCGTCTTCATAAAATAGTCTCCGAATGAGTCATGCATGTTGATAAGGTATTTCAAAAAAATGAGAAAACCAACGAGTGGACTCCAGTATGAAAATCCTGTACATTAGGCGGAAAT
Source organism: Bacteroidota bacterium (assembly GCA_036396395.1). GTDB lineage: Bacteria > Bacteroidota > Ignavibacteria > UBA10030 > UBA10030 > JAKEEG01. Next base: position 966 of record DASWKY010000280.1, read on the forward strand.
CATTTCCGCCTTTTATTTTTTCAAGGTCATACATGAAAAAACCCTCCCGTTACGCCAAACTCAGCATTGCCACACGCGCCGTCCACGGCAACAAGCTGTATCCGTACAAAGGTCCCGTGTCCCTGCCGATTTACCAAACGTCCACGTACCGGTTCGAGTCGTCCGACGACGCGATCCGTTATGCGAAGGGCGACGAGTCGGTGCTCGTGTATACGCGCTACCACAACCCGACGGTGAATGAGGTCGAAGAACGGCTCGCGGTCATGGAGGGAGCGGAAGGAGCGGTGTTGTTCGCATCCGGCATGGCGGCGATTTCGACCGCCATCCTTGCGGTTACCAAATCGGGCGAGGAAATCGTCAGCACCCCCGGATTGTACGGCGGCAGTTACCGATTTTTTCGCGATGAGTTGCCGAAGCTCAACATCCACGTAAAGTATGCCGACCCCGAGAAACTCGACTCGCTTCTGAAACTCATCACGCCGAAAACGAGCATTGTGTATTTCGAAACGCCGACGAACCCGACGCTGAATATCGTAGACATCGCCAAGCTCGTGCACTACACGCGGCAGGCGGAGAAGAAAACCGGGCGGAAGATTACCATCATGATCGATAACACCTTCGCGTCTATTCTGAACCAGGACCCGTTCGCGTTCGGCGTGGACGTGATTCTCGAAAGCGCGACCAAGTATCTCGGCGGCCACAGCGATATCATGTCCGGCGCGGTGATAGGTAAAAAAGATTTTATCAAAAAAGTAAAGACCGGCATGAAGTACTACGGCGGGTGCGCCGACCCGCTGGCGGCGTATTTGCTCTACCGCAGTCTCAAGACGTTCGAGCTGCGCGTGCAACGCCAAACCGATAATGCGATGGCGTTGGCGAAAGCGTTGGAGAAAAACAAGCGTGTCAACCGCGTGCTCTATCCCGGACTCCCCTCACACCCCAAACACCAACTTGCCAACAAACAAATGTTAGGCTTCGGCGGGATGGTGACCATCGAAGTACAGCCCTCGAAAAAGCTCCTGCCCGTCGAGGCGGCGGCGAAGGTGTGCGATAACCTGCGCGTGGCGGTGAATGCCATGTCGTTAGGCGGAGCCGAAACGCTCGTGAGCATTCCCGTCTATTCCTCGCACGTATTTATGAGCGATGCTGAGCTAAAGAAGCAGGGGGTTACGCCGGGGATGATCCGTATTTCCGTGGGCGTTGAGGGGATTGACGATTTGATCGCGGATTTCGAGCAGGCGCTCGCGTTGATATAACCGCTAACGGCAATACCGAACATTGAATGTCGAACCGCAGAACATCGAAGTCTCTTCCTTCATCATTCAACATTCCTTGTTCGGTATTCATTATTTCATTTCGACTCGCTCTCGCTAATCAGATACACCTGCCCACTGGGCTGGGGCAAGCCGCCTTTCGGCTCTAAGGTAACGGCAAACGCATCCACGTCGCTCCTCTGGGCAACATCCAGCGAAAGAACCTTAAAGTAATTCTCCCGCTCCCGTTCATCCTGCACGGCAAACACGCCCGCAGAAACCGTTACGCTATCCTTGATGATCCACAGCTGGTAGTCTTTGTCGCCGGGAACCATTGGGAGGTTCGCAACCTGAAAAATGGCGACGTTCTTCTCCGTGTCCCAAATGATTTTGCCGTAGCCGGTGGGACTGGTCGTTGTGCCGCCCATGAACACTATGTCTATGCGCGGGGCTTGGAGAATGTTCAGCAATTCCTCCTTTGCCTGGACGTCATTTGTTAAAGCGATGATTTGCTGTTCTTGCGAGTTGAGCCTGCTAATGAGGGAATTT
>DASWKY010000281.1:0-4325 GCA_036396395.1 Bacteroidota bacterium
CCGGCGAAATTCTTGTCATTGACCAGCAGGGAGTGATGTCCGGAACACTAAAATCCCTCTGGGTGAGCCAGAAGGCTGACACACCGCACCCGTGTATCTTCGAGTATATTTACTTTTCGCGTCCGGACAGCAAAATTTTCGGCGAGAACGTCGACAAAGTACGGCGCAAGCTCGGTAAAGCGCTTGCACAGGAATCGTCCGTGAAGCCGAAAGGCGACGACGACCAGGTTGTGGTGATCAGCGTACCGGATTCGAGCAATACGGCGACGCTCGGCTTCGTGACCGAAAGCAACAAATTAGGGCACAATGTGAAATTAGAAATCGGGCTGATTCGCAGTCATTACGTAGGGCGGACGTTTATCCAGCCGGACCAAAACAGCCGCGAGTTTAAAGTCAAGACGAAATTCAACACCGTGAAGGGCGCGCTCAGGGGAAAGTCCGTTGTGATCGTGGATGATTCGATTGTGCGGGGAACGACGTCAAAGCAATTAGTGAAATTGCTTCGCGAGGCGAAGCCGAAGGAGATACATTTCCGCGTGACCTCCCCACCGATCAAGTATCCTTGTTATTATGGAATGGATTTCCCGAGCAGTCAGGAACTGATCGCGAACCGGTGCGGGAGCGACGTCAAAAAAATTGCAGAAGAACTCGGCGCCGACAGCTTAGAGTATCTTTCGATGGATAAACTGCTTGAATCCGCGCCGGGGAACGGCTCGGCGAGTTACTGCACGGCATGCTTCAGCGGGAAGTATCCCGTCCAACCGGACGGCACGGAAGCCGCCAAAGACGCGAACGATGCATGATGTCCGACCGGATTTGGACTGCCTCCAACATGTTGAGTTTCCTGCGCGTGCTTCTTGTGCCGCCCGTGGTGTACTGCCTGACAACGGAGTTTCCGAATAACCGTTTGTGGGCGACAGCGCTTATCGTCGTTGCCGTTTTAACAGATGTGCTGGACGGATACATTGCGCGCAGACTGCATCAGGTTTCGGAGTTAGGGAAAATCATCGACCCGCTCGCCGATAAGATTGCCGCCGTCGCGGTAACACTCGTGCTCGCGTGGAATGGCGAAATTCCCGTTTGGTTTGTTTCGGTCGTGGTGTTGCGCGACATGCTTATTCTGGTTGGCGGCATCTATATCCAAAAGAAAAAGAACATCGTGGCGCAATCGAACTGGCTCGGCAAACTTGCCGTCGCCGTTCTCACGGGATATGTGTTCCTGACCGTGTTAAACATCGACGCGCTGGATGGCGTGCGGGAAATCGTGATGGGATTCTGCGTCGCGCTTCTCGTTGTTTCCTTTGTGGTGTATGCACAGCGTTTATTCCTTGGAAGAAATATCAGCATGGGGCGTGAGAAGAATGGGACTGTTTGATAAATTAAAAGCCGGACTAGCAAAAACGCGTGAATCGCTGTTTGCAAAAGTCTCCCAGCTCGTATCGGGAAAAAGCAGTATCGATGCGGAGACGCTCGACCGGCTGGAAGAAATTTTGCTTTCGAGCGACGTCGGCGTCGGCACGACGACGGCAATTTTAGAAAGCATCAAACGCCGCGTCAAAGCAGAGACGTATGAATCCGCCGAGCATCTGCAAACTCTCCTGAAAGACGAAATTGCAAAAGTCCTGCACGTAAACGGAAAAGAAGAAGCGGGAGAAATTGCAGAACCACCTGCGTCGAAACCGTGGGTGGTGATGGTGGTCGGTGTGAACGGTGTCGGCAAGACCACGACCATCGGCAAACTGGCGTATAATTATTCGAAAGCCGGCTACAAGGTCATTATCGGAGCGGCGGATACATTCCGTGCCGCGGCGAACGAGCAATTGGAAATTTGGGCGCAACGGGCAGGCGTGGACATCATCCAGCAACAGCACGGCGCAGACCCGGCTTCGGTGGCGTTCGATACGCTCGGCTCGGCATTAGCGCGGGGAGCAGACATTGTGATTGTTGATACCGCCGGAAGACTGCACACGAAAACGAACCTGATGGACGAACTGAAGAAAATCAAACGCGTGATGGAAAAGCGCTTGCCGGGCGCACCCCAAGAGGTGCTCCTTGTGATTGATGCTTCCACAGGTCAAAATGCGCTCCAGCAGGCGAAATTATTCAACGAGGCGGTCGGGTTAACGGGCATAGCAATCACAAAATTGGACGGAACCGCCAAGGGCGGCATTGTGTTGGCAGTGAGTAGCGAGCTGAAGATTCCCGTGAAATACATCGGGGTAGGCGAGCAGATTGACGACCTCCAGCCGTTTCGTAAGCGGGAGTTCGTTGAGGCGTTATTCGGGGTTTAATAAACGCGGCACAGTCCCATGCTCTTACGCAAACCCAAATACCATCGTTTCGAATACAATCCTCGTTATTATAACCCTGAGAAGGACGTTGACGAACAGCGACGGCAAAAGCTGAGAATTTCACGCTCGCACAATAGGCGTACATTACGGCCTGTGTATTTCTGGGGGATGCTGTTACTGCTCATCGTATATTTTTATCTCTATATTTCCGGTGCGTTTAGATAAGATGGCTCACACGATTCACATACTGCGAGCGGACGTTGCGAACAAAATTGCCGCGGGCGAAGTTGTCCAGCGCCCCGCCGCGGCAGTGAAGGAGCTTGTGGAGAATGCGCTCGACGCCAACGCCAAGAAAATAAGCGTCATCGTCAAGGGTGCGGGGAAGACATGGTTGCAAGTGATTGACGACGGCGACGGAATGGGTGAAGAGGATGCGGCGATGGCGTTCCAGCGGCACGCAACGAGCAAAATAGTCTCAGCGGAAGATTTGGAACATATTCGCACGCTCGGGTTTCGCGGCGAAGCCCTCGCTTCGGTCGCGGCGGTCTCTCAGGTCGAACTGCGCACAAGAACACGCAAGGAGGATGTCGGGACGTTGTTGAGAGTGGAAGGAAACGAAGAAAAAGAACGTTCCAAAGTCAGCGTCGAGCCCGGGACGAACATTATCGTCAAGAACTTATTCTACAATACTCCCGCCCGCCGTACCTTTCTGAAAACCGACCATACCGAACTCAAAAACATCACCGAAGTTGTTACGCGGATGGCAGTTATGTATCCGGAGATAGGATGGCAGTACGTCAGCGACGACGAAACACTGCTCGACCTCAAGCCGGGTAGCGCCGAAGACCGGTTCATTGATGTATTCGGCGAGCGTCATTTTAAGTCGGTGGTGACCCTGATGGAAAAAACGGAGTACCTTTCGCTCAACGGTTTTATCGGCAAACCGGATTTCGGAAGAAAGAGCCGGAACGACCAGTATCTGTACATCAACCGGCGCTTCATCACCAGCCGCGCGATCAGCCATGCGGTGTTCCACGCGTATGAGCATTTAATGGTGAAGGGGGCATTTCCTTTTTTTGTGTTGAATATTACGCTCGACCCGCGAAAGGTCGACGTGAACGTGCATCCCTCAAAAATGGAAGTGAAGTTCGAGAACGAGTCGAATATCTACCGGTTTGTTCTTTCGGTTATTCGGAAAACGCTCGCGGCGCACGATTTAATCCCGGCTGTGTCGTTCAAGAACGACGACGGGCTTGCAGAATTAAACCAGCGCCTCGGTTTCTCTCAACCCGTAACGTTGGAAAAGGAGAGCGTATCATCCGGAACAGGAGGGGGGCATTCGTGGTGGTCTGCGCCGGTTGCTCAACCGGCGAGTCGTGGCGGCTCGGCGGATGTTGCCGATATTGAAAAGCTCTTCTCGAAGATCGAGCACAGAATGGAAGGAGACCGCGTTCCAGCGGCAAGCCAGCAGGCGGCGGATTTCCTCCCGAAAGATAAAATTGTCCAGCACGAGCCTGCGCCGTCTATTCCCGGCAAAGAACAAACGACGGAATCCCGCGCCATCTGGCAATTGCACAACAAATATATCTTATCGCAAATTCGGACCGGGTTGCTTATCGTGGACCAGCATGTTGCCCATGAGCGCGTATTATATGAGAAAGTACTGGCGAATTTCGAAAAAGACCTGCCTACCTCTCAGCAATTGTTGTTTCCTCAAACGGTGCAATTGGGGGCGCATGACTATACGATGGTGAAAGAATTGCTCCCGCATTTGGAAAAACTGGGATTCAGTGTTAAATTGTTCGGTAAGAACACGGTCGTGATAGAGGGCATTCCGGCTGATGTGCGCGTGGGGAACGAGTCGGGTATTCTGCATGAGGTGCTTGAGGAATTCAAGCGCAACGAAAATGCAGAGCAGATGGATGCGCGGGACAATATTGCGAAATCGTTCGCGTGCAAAGCCGCGGTCAAAGCAGGGGATAAGCTGAACACGACGGAAATGATCTCGCTCATCGACCAGCTCTTTGCGACACA
>DASWKY010000282.1:0-3001 GCA_036396395.1 Bacteroidota bacterium
ATCGGTCAGTGGCAGCATTTTTCTGTGACGGCGGCGGAGTTTGAGGAAGGGATTTTTGAGGACGGCATCGGTTTTGACGGTTCGAGCATTCGTGGATTTCAGAAAATCCACGAAAGCGATATGTTGCTCTTCCCCGACCCGGCGACCGTTTTTCTCGACCCGTTTACCGCGGCGCCAACACTGAGTTTAACGTGCGATATCGTCGACCCGATCACGCGCGAGAATTACGGCAGGGACCCGCGTAACATCGCGAAAAAAGCAGAAGCGTACCTAAAAAATACCGGCATCGCAGACATGACGTATTTTGGTCCCGAGCCGGAGTTTTTCATCCTCGATAACATCCGCTATGACCAATCGCATAATTTTGGGTACTATTACATCGACTCGGAAGAAGGTTTCTGGAATAGCGGTCAAAATGGTTCGCCTAATTTAGGACATAAGCCGCGCTACAAGGAAGGATATTTCCCGGCGGCGCCCATCGATACGTTACAGGATCTGCGGACTGAAATGGTTTTGACGCTTCAGGCTGTCGGTATCGAAGTTGAAGTCCATCACCATGAAGTAGCGACCGCTGGACAGACGGAAATAGATATGAAGCGCTCGACGTTGACGAAAATGGCGGATAATTATCTGCTGTTTAAGTACGTCACAAAAAACGTTGCCAAGAAGCATGGCAAGACCGTCACATTTATGCCGAAGCCGATTTTTGCCGACAACGGTTCCGGCATGCACGTGCATCAGAGTTTGTGGAAAGGCGGCAAGCCCTTGTTTGCCGGTAACGGTTACGCCGGGTTAAGCGAGATGGCTATGTATTATATCGGCGGGTTGTTGAAGCACGCACCGGCGCTTTGCGCAATTACCAACCCGACGACGAATTCCTACAAGCGACTTGTGCCGGGCTATGAGGCGCCGGTGAACCTTGCCTACTCGCAACGGAATCGCTCAGCGTCCGTTCGTATTCCGATGTATTCGTCCAACCCAAAGGCGAAGCGCATCGAGTTCCGCTGTCCCGACCCGACCTGCAACCCGTACATTGGATTCGCGGCATTGCTTATGGCGGGGCTCGACGGCATTATCAACAAGATTGACCCGGGTAAGCCGTTGGATAAAGACATATACGATATGGATCCGGAGCAATTGCGTGAGGTCCCGTCGACGCCCGGCTCGCTCGGTGAAGCACTGAAGGCGCTCGAACAGGATCACGAGTTCCTCCTGCGCGGCGACGTCTTTACCGAGGACCTTATCGAGACATGGATTGACTATAAGATGGAGAAGGAAGTTAAGCCGATGCAACTCAGGCCCCATCCGTATGAGTTCATGCTGTACTATGACGCGTAACTATTTCCGACTTCCGAACGGTTTTTTTCAATACCGTTTGAGGTTGGAAAGAAGGAGAAAACCCGCCTTGGCAAACGAGGCGGGTTTTTTGTTTTTAGAAAAGCCTTTGGGGTTCGCATAACACTTCAGTGTCTCTCTACTTTATCTTGCATTTCACAGCCCTTCTTGGTACTTTCTCGTGCATGGATTTCACACGTATTAAATATCAGGTCGAAAAGCGTATTTGTTCCATTACGTTAAGCCGTCCGGAAAAGCATAACGCGCTCGACGACAGGATGATCACCGAAATGTCTTCTGCATTCCTCGCGGCGCAGAAGGATTCCGAGGTAAAGGTCGTTCTTCTGAAAGCGGAGGGTGAATCGTTTTGTTCCGGCGCAGACCTTGCGTACCTCCAGCAGATCGCACAATACGACTTTCAACAGAATCAGCAAGACTCGAACAACTTGATGAAGCTGTTTCAACAGATTTATACTCTGCGCAAGCCCGTGATTGCCCTCGTGCATGGCGCGGCATTGGCAGGCGGGTGCGGTTTGGCGACGGTCTGCGATATCGTGCTTGCCTCGCGCGAGACGGCGAAGTTCGGTTACACGGAAGTCAAGATCGGTTTCATCCCCGCCATCGTCATGGTATTTTTAGTAAGGCGCATAGGCGAAGCCCGCGCGCGTGAGTTGACGCTTCGCGGCAATATCATCAAAGCCGAGGAAGCGTACCACATGGGTTTGGTCAATCATGTCGTCGGGGAGACCGAATTGGAGGAAGCCGGTCAACGCTTGGCTGAAGACATCATAAAGAATTGCAGTGGCGCATCCATGGGGCTGATCAAGGAATTGCTCGCGCGCATTCACGGCATGTCAACGTCAGACGCGCTGGACTATGCTTCGAATCTCAATGCCTTAACCCGCATGACGGAAGATTGCAAGCGCGGGGTGGAAGCGTTTCTCAAAAAAGAGCCGATAAAATGGTAACGGAGAGGGACCTGAATGCACGAGCTTGCTAAAGTTATTCGCGATGTGCCGGATTTTCCCAAGAAGGGAATTGTCTTCAAAGATATTACCACGTTGTTACAGAACCCGGATGCGTTTCGTAAGGCGTTGAATATTTTTTACGAACGTTACAGAGACGAAAAAATCACAAAGGTGGCAGGAGTGGAATCGCGCGGGTTTATTTTTGGCGCAGCTCTCGCTGTACAACTCGGCGTTGGGTTTGTGCCAATCCGGAAGAAAGGGAAACTCCCGGCGGAAACAATCAGGGAGGAATACGCATTAGAATACGGCACGGACAGCATCGAAGTTCATACCGATGCCATTCAAAAAGGCGAACGAGTGCTGATCCACGATGATTTACTGGCTACCGGCGGGACTATTCAAGCGGCTTGTAAATTGGTTGAGAGACTTGGCGGTCAAACGGTCGGCTTAGCGTTTCTGGTCGAACTCTTGTTCCTGAAGGGCAGGGAAAAGCTGAAAGGGAACGATGTGTTTTCCATTGTGCAGTATGATGCCGAGTAGCTCCGCGTAGTCACAAACCATTGCAATGCAAGCCCCGCACTGAGGGGCTTTGTTATTGGAAGCTAGTGCCGTTTCAAAAAATAATCTTGTTTTTTTATCGTAAAGTACATAACCCCCTGCGGCTCAAACAACGAGCCGCGCCTGCCTGCCCTGCCTAC
>DASWKY010000283.1:0-3015 GCA_036396395.1 Bacteroidota bacterium
CAATGCGGACGGCACGGACTTTCAATTGTTCCAATCGCGAGGCGACAGCAGGAATCCGGCATATTCCGACGACGGGAAATTCCTCTACTTCGCATCGGACGCGACGGGCATGTTCAACATCTACGAGATGAATCTCGAAACGCGTGAAACACGTCAGCTCACGAATGTCATCGGCGGCGCGTTCCTTCCCGCGGTGAACGAAGCCGGCGATGTTGCTTACGCGCTTTACACGTCAACTGGTTACAAAACGGCTCTTCTCATGCGCGAAGCACAGCAATTTCCTTCGAGCAATACAGTCGCAGAGCTCACGCTAAGTGAACCCGGCACAAATTCTGTCCAAGCCACACAGAGCGTTTCCAAAAATGTCAACGACCTCCCGACACGCGAGTACCGCAATGTGTTCACCAGCCTTTCCATCGTGCCTGTCGTCCGGATAGATAATTATAACCAACGCAACACCGGGCTGGACGTGCTCAAGGGGGGTCTGTATTTTTCTTCGTACGATGTGCTGGACAAAATGTCGCTCTTCGGCGGCGCGGCAATAAACAAAAAATTCGAGCGCGACCTGTTTTTTATTTTAGAATACCGCGACAAACTGCCCGGATTTTTCCAACTTGGCTTGGACCCTGTCGTTTCTGCGGAAGTCTATAATATTTCTCGAAAGACTACGACCAATTTGGATTCGTTATTCAGCTTTGTACCGGTGGACATTTCGTATAGCCTATTAGAGTTCGATTTGTTCTTAAAACTAAAAGTGTTTACTGAAAACTCAGAGTTGAGGCTGGGGTATACGTTTAGTCGCTATAACTTAGACCAGGGTTCGTTTATCAATCCAAATAATACTACTCAGCTCTTTTCATCCTTTCGTAGTGTGTACTTATTGGCGAACTCTTTCACTCTCCAACTGAAACATAATGGCATTGTGCCTTCCGGCGAATCCGATATCAATCCTGTCGGAAGAACATTTTTATTTCGCTATGCGTACGAATTGAATAGATTCAATCCGTTAAGTGATTTTGATGAGCGCAACGGATTTCTTGAGCCGGTCTATACGCACTTTAATTTCCACCGCGTCGAGCTAAGTTGGAATGAACATATTCCGTTGCCTCTTGCAAGACATGTGCTTACACTGTCTTTCAGAGGCGGCTCGATTCTCGGCGGGCAGGTGGATAATTTTTTCGATTTTTATGCCGGCGGATTTACCGGCATGCGCGGATATCCGTACTATGCGATGGGCGGCAACGAATACGCGGCGATTCACGCCGAGTATCGCTTCCCCATCTGGCGCACAATGAATTTTAGATTCTTGCAATTTTACTTCACGAAACTCTACGGCTCGTTCTACGGCGATATCGGCGAGGCGTGGAACGGCTCCGCGCCTTCCTTCGGAAAATGGAAAACCGACGCCGGATTCGAGCTTCGTCTCGAATCGTTCTCGTTCTACGCCTATCCCACGCGCATTTTCTTCAGCGGGGCGTACGGGTTCGACCGCTTCACGCGCACCGTCAATAATATCGACGTTACGTACGGGCGCGAATGGCGTTTTTATGTCGGCGTGCTGTTCGGGTTCGATATAAGTCAGGCAACAAGGAGATTGAGATGAAGCAATCAAGCGTTGTATCCCTTCCCCTCTTAGGGGAAGGTAAGCCCCGAAGGGATCCCTTTGGGAGATGGGTCTGTGTTAAGTCTTCAAAAATTCGAGGTGTTTCAAATCCCGCGACCGGAAAGGCGAATATAACAGCTTTTCTGTTCCTTGTTTTACTAAGTAGTTCTGCTTTCAGCCAAAGCGCATTAAAAGTATCGCCGCGCGAGTCGCTCACCGCATTGAGCGGAGATTTTCGCTTGGATGTAGCGTATGCGGCGACACCGGTTCCGGCGCGGTTTGATTCACTGCTAATGGAACAACAGAAAAAATCAGGCTTGCAGGCGGCGGCGATGTCGCTTGCCCTACCCGGCGCGGGCGAGTTCTACGTCGGCGACTACTGGAAAGCTGCTTCGTTTCTCGCGGCAGAGGTAGGACTGTGGATTGTCTATGCCGCGTATGAATCAAAAGGCGACGACCAGACGAAACTGTTTGAGAGCTATGCCGACCAGCACTGGTCGGTGGTCAAGTATGCTCAGTGGGTGGAACAGTACGGGCAGACGCTGAACCCTAATGCCGACCCTGCAAAATTGAGCGGCCTCATTAACCCGAACAACCCCAACGCGCCGCCGTGGGAGCGCGTGTACTGGGACCGCCTCAACGCGGCTGAAAATGAAATCGGAAAAGGAACGCGCACATTTTTTTCACACCAACTGCCGATGCGCCCCGAACAGCAGTATTATGAACTCATCGGAAAATATCCGCAGTTTAATACCGGCTGGGAAGATGCACAGAACTTGAACGAAATAAATTTCCACACTGACTTAACACAACGTTTTTTGGATTATTCCAAGATGCGCGGCGAGGCGAACGATTTTTATAATATCGCCAGCACTGCCGGGAAGCTCTTGGTGCTCAACCATGTGCTGAGCGCGCTCGATGCCGCATGGTCCGCCGCAAGCGACAACAAGCGCGTAACAATGGAAGCGCACGTCCTGCCGGTTCAAAGACCCTTCGGCATCGTGGAGTTTGTGCCGACGGCGAGAGTCAGTGTGATAATCTAAAACACAACCACGCCAAAGATCCAATCGGCGACCACGACCAGTATCCCTACGGTAAACAGCCACCCAATCACGTCTAGCCAGATGCCGGCTTTCATCATCTCGCCGATACGAATATAACCCGTCGAGTACACCAGCGCGTTGGGCGGCGTTGCTACCGGAAGCATGAATGCCATGGAAGCCGCAACCGCCGCCGCGACCACAAGCGCAACCGGATTTTCGCCCGTCTGTAAGGCGATGGAGATGACGATTGGCGCCATCATCGAAGTCACGGCTGTATTGGAAGTTATTTCCGTCAGGAAATTTACCAATAAAACAATGATCAACACCATCAGGAGCGTTGAAGGAGTACCGAAGAAGCCGACAAATGAG
>DASWKY010000284.1:0-7304 GCA_036396395.1 Bacteroidota bacterium
CAATCAGCCGCTGGGCTACGTCCAGGGCCGGCGCCTCACGCAGGTCGTCAGGCTTACCGCTGGAACCAAAGATATACGACAACCCGACTTTATTCTTTGACGCCGAAGCGCCATAGCTAATCGCACACGCTCCAGCGTCGGAGCATTGCGCGTATGCACTGTCTGCGACGAATAGTGCTATGCCAAGAACGATGATGTATCGCATAAAGAGCCTCATTTTAGGAGGGTCATTGTTTTTGTATCTAGAAAGTTCGAAGTCTGCAATCGGTAGTAATAAAGCCCGCTCGGATATCCGCTTCCATCCCATGTTCTCCGATACACGCCGGGAGGTAACGATTCATTCATGAGTGTCGCGATATTTCTCCCTAACATGTCATAGATCTTCAACGTGACAAATCCGAAATCCGCAATCCGAAATTCGATATTGGTCGTTGGGTTGAACGGATTTGGATAGTTTTGGCTGAGGGAAAATTCAGTCGGGATATCCGATAACGGCACGTGAGTAGCTGTTGCAAGTTGAAACTCCCATACGTCGTTGAATCGAAGGTTACCGACTATGCCTCCAACGATGATCATGCTTTTTCGCGACCTTGCGAAGATGGCGGTATGTCCGTAGCGTATTGCCGGAAGGGGCTCCGGGGGTAGCAACTGCTCCCACGTATTTGTGTCCAACGAAAAACGCCAGAGGTCGTTTTTTGCCCCGTCTTGTGTTGCCGTGTTTGAAGTCTTTCCGCCAAAAACGTGCAGATGCCCGCTCCCATCGTACACTATAGATGAGAAATGCCTCCCGTCAGGACGGTTATTTGGCGTGAGTTGTTCCCACTCAAAAGTATCAACATTAAGCGACCACAGGTCTTCGAGATACGGAGTCTCGTTCTGCCCGCCATAAAGGAAAAGTCTCCTTCGGTTTTCTGCAAAATCGCTCGTATGTAAACAACGTTTTGGGGGATGTGGGAACGTAGACTGATCACTCCATTGTAGGGAGTCGATATGGAAAGTCCAGGTATCTGGATGACGCGTCCCAGAAGCGTCTATACCTGACACGTTGATGAGCTGTCGAGCGACTGGGTCGAACTGTGCTGTTGTTCCATAACGAGGCACGGGCGCGCTCTCAGTATTTCCTTGAGGCCAAAGTTCTTCCCACGTTTGTGTAGAAAAGTTAAATGCCCACACATCGTTATAGAATACGCCGGGGGCGCCCTGACCCGCCCAAATGACCATTTGATTCCGTGCGGTGTCGAATATCGCATTATGAGTAAAACGGGCAGATGGCTTAAGCTCAGAGGCGGGGATAAGCTGTTGCCATACCAATGAATCCAGGTTCAAGCTCCAGATGTCGCTCACATTGCCGCCAGTGACTGACCCACCAAAAATAACAATTCGGTTGGCGACGTGGTCATATACGGTAGAATGGTGAGCCCGCGCGGGTGGTTTGTTCGAGGTAATTAATAGTGACCAACTTTGGGTATGAGCGGAAGAAGATGACAATACAACAAGTAAAATAAACATCAGCATCTGAGAAGTTCGGCGCATTGGTAATTGGTATATATTCAAGAATTAGTAAGCGGGAGAAGTATGCTCCCGCCTTATGATGGTTTTATTTTTTTTCATTTCGCTTGACAAAGAAATAGAGCACGGTCCCGATGGCGATTCCGCCTGCCGCGAAGTACACTTCTTCAAGTTTGGGGTACTGGAGAAGATACAATGCAAAGGCAATTCCCGCAATCGGTATGACGGGACCCAGCGGTATCGTAAACGGCGCTTTGCTCTGGCGACGGAAGACGAACACTGCGCCGCTCGTCGTAATATAGTAGAGTAACCGCGAAACGACACTGACGGCAGCAAGAGTGATAAAGTTCGAAAACACCGCCAGTAAAAAGGCGAGAACGGAGTAAAAAAGAATGGAAATGTAAGGCGTTTGAAACCTTGGGTGGATTTTTGCAAACGCGGCAGGCAATTGCTTTTTCTCTGCAAGCGCAAAGGTGAGACGCGGGACGCCCAAAATCGAGCCGCTAAAGTATCCGAACGTGGACAGGAGCGCGCCGAACGCCACAAGGTTACCGCCAAAGTTTCCCATCAGTGTGCTTGCAACGGCCGCGATCGGGCGTTCTTGTGTCGCCAGAGAAGGTAGAACGCCAACAGCCACGATTTGCACGAGAAAATAAAAGACGGCGACAATCACAAGCGCAAGGATGAGCGCGCGAGGCACATGGCGTTTCGGGTCAACCGACTCGCCGGAAGGTATCGTGACAATTTCAAATCCGCCATACGAGAACGTCAGCAGGAACATTGCCCGCATGAATCCTTCATACGGGGGAACTTCCTGAATGGAAATATTCCCCGTGTCGATAGAGGAAAGCCCAACCAAGATGAGCAAGAGAAGCGGCAGGAGCTTTGCGACGGTGATCACATCCACCGTCCACGCGCCGTACTTTACGCCGCGAATATTGATAACGGTAAACATCGCTATGAGCGTAAACAAGACCGTTGCGCGGAGCACTCCGGAGGTTGCCGAGGGGAAAAAATGCCCTAGATAAATAATAAAGAGGTTGTAGTTTGCGGCGACTGCGGAAAGCCGGGTGAGATAGGCTATCCAGCCGATCTCGAAGCCGACGAATTTACCGTACGCTTCATAGGCGTACAGATACGGTCCTCCTGCCGCGTCGAAACGGCTCGAGACTTCTGCAAACGACAGCACAAAGATGAGCGTGATGAGCGCGCAAATGAGATACGCAAAAGGGCTAAACGGTCCAGTCAGCCCGGCAATGGTAGACGGTAGAAAGTAAATTCCGCTGGCAATCACGCCGTTTACCGTCAATGCGATCAAATCCCATTGCCCCAAAACGCGGGCAAGAGCGCGAGGTTGTTGCGTCGGTTGGCTCAACTGCGTTACCCTTTCAATCTAGAATTTCTTGAGAAACTTCAACAGCGCGGCATTGAACACATCCGGATTTTCTATATTGCTCATGTGAGCGACGTTGGGGATGATGTGGAGTTCAGAGCCGGCGATTTTTTCATGCATTGCCTGAGACGCGGCGACGGGCGTGAGGGTGTCGTGCTCGCCCACGAGTATGAGCGTCGGGACTTTAATATTCGCCAGCGCGGCTGTTGTATCGGTTCGCGAGGCGAGAGCAAGCAACGTGCCGCAGATTCCCAGTGGAGAATTCGCCACGATTGCCGTTTTGATGCTCTCAACCGCCGCCGGATTTTTGTCGAACGTCTGCGGCGCAAAGACAGCTTTGACAAACCCCTCCGCGAACGCTTTTACGCCGCTTGTTTTTACCGCCTTGATGGAAGCTGACCGCTTGACTTTTCCTTCGTTCGGGTCTGCTTCACTGCGTGTATCGCATAAGACTAAACCTTTTACACGGTCGGGATGTCGTTCTATCGCACGCAAGGCAATATAGCCGCCCATAGAAAGCCCGCACAAGACAACCTGCTTCAGTACAAGGTGGTCGAGAAGTGCAATCAGGTCGTCGACAAAGAATTCCATACTATAGAGCGCGTCGGCGACGTCGCTTTCACCGTGGCCCCGCACATCGTATGCGATGGCGCGGTATTCATTCGGCAGGGCGAGCATCTGCGGCTCCCACATCGAATGATTGAACGGGAATCCATGAATAAACACAACCGGCACACCCTGCGGCATTCCTCGCTCGACATAGTTAATGTGCACATCGTTCAGTTTGATTTTCATTGGTTATTGTTCCTTCGTTTTGTCGTCATAAAATGGATGCATAAGCGACTCGACTTGTGAAAGCACCTCAGCCGGCGCGTGTTCTTCGAGAAGCGGGAATAACACACGGTCTTCTTTACGGATGTGCTGTTCAAGCAAGCTGGCAAATTCCTCTATTCGTTGCTCGGTAATGCCTTCCGCCGCTTCACGAAATTGAGCGACGAATGTTTCCAACGCGCGGTGCTCATTCAGCAACTCTTGCACGACGGCTCTTGCAGATTCGACATGCTTCGAAGCGAGCGGAAAGAGCGCCTGTTCCTCGGCGTCAAAATGATTCTTGAGATGTTCTTCGTAGAATTCGGCAACACGACGAGCTTGCCCGGCGGGATCAGGGGGCCAGCCTGTCATGATAATTCGCTTATGCTCCCGTATCTGCTGAACAAGAAGCAGTCCGTGGTAGTGGTCTTGAGCGAGCGGTATGAGGCTTTGGTGTCGTCGTGCCATAATTTTTATTCCGATACGTCGGAGGTAGTGACGGTCGTGAGTTTACTTACGATAATAACCAGAATAGTGGAAATAAGAAAGGCAGGCACAAGCTCGTACATGGCATTCTTGAGCGCAGGGATTTGATTCCAGATAATCGTGACCGCCGTACCGCTTACAAATCCTGCAAGAACGCCCCATTTTGTGACGCCCTTCCAGTAGAGCGAGAGAATTAAGGCAGGACCGAACGACGCGCCAAGCCCGCCCCAGGCAAAGAGCACCAGCCAAAATACGAGGTCGGAGGCAAGCTCGCGCAGTCCGATGGCGGCAAGCACAAGAACGGAAATCATGATGCGGCTAAGTTGTACAAGCTTGCGCTGGTCGATGTCCTTTCCTTTGAGCAGAAGTTTCTGATACATATCCCGTACGACAGACGATGTTGCGACGAGAAGTTGAGAATCGGCGGTCGACATGATGGCGGCGAGGATTGCCGCGATCACCAAACCGAACAAAAACGGATGCAGGTGAAGCTGGGCGAGGTAGGGAAAGAGATTTTCTGTGTCTGCATTAGGCAACACGGATTGGTCTGGAAAGTACGCGCGGCCTGCGATTCCGATCAGGATTGCTCCTGCCGCCATCAACACATTCCACACCGTGCCATACAGAGCGGAGCGGCGCAACAATCGCGGGTCTTCGATGGACATGTACCGGACGATGATGTGCGGGTTTCCTGTTGAGCCGAAGCCGATGCCGAGAAATCCGACCAGGGCGCCAAAGCCGAGAGCAAACCAATCAAGGAGCAACGGGTCCTGGCTCTCAACAGAATTCAGTATGGCGCTGACGCCGCCAAAATCCATGATCGCTATGACAGGCAAGACAATCAATCCGGTCAACATGAAGAATGCCTGAACGACGTCCGTCCATGCAACGGCGAGAAAACCGCCGAGCAGGGTGTACGCCCACACGATGAACGCCGTCATGAGCACGCCTTCGAAATGCGTCATGCCGAAACTCGCGCTGAACGTCTTTCCGCCCGCGTCGAATTGCGCCGCGACGTATATCACCATGAACAGGAGAATAATGATTGAGCTGACAGTTCTGAGGAGATTGCGGGAATTCCCAAAGCGAGACTCAAAAAAATCAGGCAAGGTCACATCGTTCATCGCTCCGGTGTGCTGGCGGAGTTTCACTGCGACCGTTAAGAACATGAACAGCTCGACGACAATATAGCCGACAACCGACCACACCGCAGAAAGCCCTCGCGCGTATGCCATGCCTGTCACCCCGACAATCAACCACGCGCTCCTGCCGGATGTCACTGCGCTCAACGCGACGACAAAGCTTTTCAGCTTGCGCCCGCCGAGAAAGAATTCTGTTATTCCTTGTGAGGCAAAACGAGAGGCGTACACACCGACGCCAATGACAGCAATGAGGTAGCCGGCAAACGCGGCTATCGCCCAGGGGTTGGCGGAAATGTGAAGAACGTGCTGTTCGCTCAATGCGCCGGTTGAGGGTGACTGGTATGAATTATTTCCGTTGCTCCATCGGAATCCATTTACGTTCCGGCTGTCCGAGGTAGATCTGGCGGGGCCGCGCTATCTTTTGATCCGCATCGAGGATATGCTCCTGCCAGTGCGCGAGCCATCCCGCTGTGCGGGGAATGGCAAACAACACCGGGAAGAAATCCATGGAGAATCCCATCGACTGGTAGATCAGGCCGGAGTAAAAATCAACGTTCGGATATAATTTTCGTTTGACGAAGTATTCGTCTTCGAGCGCGATACGCTCAAGCTCCAGAGCGATATCGAGTTTCGGATTTCGTCCCGTGACTCCAAAGACTTCGTCGGCAAGTTTCTTGATGACCTTTGCGCGCGGGTCGTAATTCTTGTAGACGCGATGCCCAAAGCCCATGAGCTTGCCTTTGCCCTGCTTGACTTCGTTAATAAATGCCGGGACATTCTTCAGCGACCCGATTTCATCAAGCATATGCAATACCGCCTCGTTGGCGCCCCCGTGAAGCGGTCCCCACAGCGCCGCCGCCGCGCCCGCGCACGCGGAATACGGGTCCACATGCGAACTGCCGATACTGCGCATGGTGTTGGTACTGCAGTTTTGTTCATGGTCGGCATGGAGGATGAAGAGCACCGTCAGCGCGCGCTCGAACACCGGATTCACCTTGTACGTCGGCTCGGCAATTTTAAACATCATGCTGAGAAAATTTCCCGCGTAGGTCAGGTCGTTATCAGGATAGACATACGGCATGCCCTTTGAGTGCCGGTAAGCAAAGGCGGCGATGGTCGGGACTTTTCCAATGAGGCGGTAGATTTGCTTTTGCCGCGTTTCTTCGTCGAAAATATTTTTCGCCTCGGGGTAGAATGTGGAGAGCGCCGCCATCGTGCTGATGAACATCCCCATCGGGTGCGCATCGTAGCGGAAGCCTTCCATCAGTTTTTTCACATTCTCGTGGATGAACGTATGGTTTTTGACGTTCGCCCGCCATTCTTCGCGCTGTTTCTGGTTCGGCAAATCTCCGTACAGCAGGAGGTAAGCGACTTGCAAGAACGACGTCGAATGTTCCGCAAGTTGTTCGATAGGGTATCCGCGGTAGCGCAGGATGCCCTTATCGCCGTCGATGAACGTAATATTGCTCTTCACCGACGCAGTATTCATAAATGCGGGGTCGTACGCCATCATGCCGAAATCGTCATCCTTCTCTTTGATTTTACGCAGGTCGATGGCTTTGATGGTGTCGTTGTCGATGGGGACTTCGTACTGTTTTCCGGTACGATTATCGGTAATCGTCAGCGTGTCTGGCATAAGAAAGTCCTTGAAAAAAAACGGATGTCGCTTCTGGTTGGTGTGGAAAGTAACGGAAAAATTCTTTCATTCGCCAATGAAATCGTATGGTTTTGGATTGTTTTTTACGGTTCGGAACGTTTTTCCAAACCTGTGCGTTATAACTTTTGGGTCCGCGTACTACATTCCGATCATGCGGATTCTGTAAAACCTCCCTAACCCCCGGCGTCAACGGTGCGCGTCGGGGGTTGCTTTTTTATGAACTCACAGCAGCAACTTGCCTTCTGTCCCCCTATCAGGGGGACGCGATGTTTTATATCGCAGGGGGTTCGCGCCTTACGCTGACAAT
>DASWKY010000285.1:0-4339 GCA_036396395.1 Bacteroidota bacterium
CCCGACTGATTCGACGTCCGTTGCGGTTGGAGAAATCGGGCTTGGCGGTGAAATCCGCACTGTCGGGCAAATCGAGAAGCGCGTGCAGGAGGCGGCGAAGCTCGGATTTAAGCGAATTATTCTTCCAAAGAATAATCTGAAAAATGTGAAGGCGAACGGCGAAATCGAAATCATCGGCGTCGACCGTATCGAAAGCGCGTTACAGGAAATGTTGCAGTAACTCTGTGGGATGTTATCACCCCCTGCGGCTCTTCAAAACGAGCCGCGCCTGCCTGCCCTGCCTACCGGCAGGCAGGCGGCAGGCAGGTCCCCCTTTGTAAGGGGGACAAAGTACACAAAGTACTTTCCCCTCGTTACCAAGGAGGGGTCTCGCCACAGGCGAGGTTTTTTTTCAAGAAGCTTGAAAACAACCTATGCAAATCATCGGATATATCGGGTTAGTGGCGATTGTGATTTGCTGGGTACCGCAATCGCTCGAAACCATTAAACTTGGGCGATGCCCTGTAAACTTGTGGTTCCTGATTCTCTCTATTATAGGAAGCATCGGGTTGGCGGTGTACGCGCTCAGCATCGGCGACCCGATTTTCGGAACGCTCAATGCTCTGACCACCGTTGGAGCGCTCTTGAACTTATACTATAAACTTTTCCCGCGAAAAACCGAATGACCAAATTCGTCCTCGCCACGCGCAACAAGCACAAGATTATCGAACTGCAAATGCTTCTCAGCAACCTCGGCGTCGAACTCCTTACGCTCAACGATTTCCCGAACCATCCCCCGCTCATCGAAGACGGCATAATGTTCCGGGAGAACGCGTTGAAAAAAGCGCGCACGGTCTTTGCGCATACGAAATTACCGGCTCTGGCGGATGATTCGGGTTTAGAGGTTTTTTTTATTAACGGAAAGCCCGGCGTCCGCTCCGCCCGATATGCTGGCGAGAACGCGAGCGATGAGCAGAACAACTTGAAGCTTCTTGCGGAAATGCTCGGTGTCGCTCCCCGCCGACGCAGAGCGCAGTTCAAAGCTGTTCTCGCTTTGGTAGGCGCGGGCTACGAAGAAACAACCGAAGGCGTTTGCACGGGCATGCTCGGCGAATCCCCGCGCGGCGCCAACGGCTTCGGCTACGACCCGATATTTATTCCCGACGGGTTTTCCAAAACCTACGCCGAACTGACGGCGGACGAAAAGAACCGCATCAGCCACCGGGCAAAGGCGGTGGAGCAGATGAGAGATGTGTTGAAAAGGAAAATATAGAACCTGAGACCAATATGGCAAGCCGCCAACTCATTCCTTCTGAAGTCATAGAACGAAAAATCCTGCTTCTTCGCGGGCAGAAAGTGATGCTGGATTTCCATCTCGCAGAACTGTACGGCGTTGAGACAAAAACGCTTAAGAGGGCGGTGAAACGCAATGAAGAACGCTTCCCTGTTGATTTCCTCTTTGAGTTAACTCAACAAGAATATGAGTCTTTAAGGTACCATTTTGGCACCTTAAAACGCGGTGAACATACCAAATACCTCCCCTACGCCTTTACCGAGCAGGGCGTTGCCATGCTCTCCAGCGTCCTGCGAAGCACGCGGGCAGTTCAGGTGAACATCGAAATTATGCGCTCTTTTGTAAAACTCCGCGAGCTTCTTTCTTCCCACAAAGACCTTGTTCATAAACTCGACGCGCTTGAGAAAAAATATGATGCACAGTTTCGTGTCGTGTTTGACGCGATCCGTCAACTGATGGCTCCGCCGGAACAGCCAAAACGCAAGATTGGATTCCACGTGAAAGAACCGTTAGCCCGGTATAACGTTCGCAGAAGAAACCACGTGCGGAAAAATTAACCATGCCCAAAAAACTCAACCCACAAATCGCATTACTTTTGCAAGCGCTCGATGAAGCCTACGTTGACCACGCGTGGCAGGGCACAAACCTGCGCGGCTCCATCCGCGGCATGAAAGCCAAGCACGCCGCGTGGCGGCCCAGCCCCGAAAGGCATAACATCTGGGAAAATATCGTCCATTGCGCGTACTGGAAATACGTCGTCTATCGCCGCATCACGGGCGAGAAGAAAGGCTCCTTTCCGCTCAAGGGCAGTAATTTCTTCCCCCGCCCCGAGGGGAAAATCTCCGAGGCCGACTGGCAACAAGACATCGAACTCTTAGATACGATGCACGACCTCCTGCGGGAAGCCGTCGCCGGACTTAACCCAAGCAAGCTCACCGTGTTATCGCCGAAGAAACAATGGACGCTCTCGCAGGAAATCCAGGGCGTCGCCATGCACGACGTGTACCACACGGGGCAAATTCAGTTGTTGAAACGATTGATGAAATCGTAACAAAACCTTACACAGAGTTGCACAAAGAATTCACTGAGAGCCACAAGGAACGTTTCTGTCCCCCTCATTGAGGGGGAAGTCCGCCACGGCGGACAGGGGGAGGATTACGTAATATTTTTCTCCGCGTACCTCTGTGTCATGTTTTTCTTTTTAGACTAATAATAAGGAACCCCCATGCGAACAGTGCTCATTGTCTTGTCCATTCTAATTCTCAGCGCCGCCTCACTCGCGCAGGTGAATCTCAACTATTACTTGCCGTCGGATGTTCAATACAATCCGGGCATCCCTACGCCGCAATCATTCTTCGGGTTTCAGGTGGGCGAGTGGCATTTGTTCCCGGAACAAATCCACGCTTACATGAAAGTGCTCGACGAGGCTTCCGACCGCATCACGATGGCGCCGATGGGACAAACGTACGAGCAGAGACAAATCTGGCTGATGATTATCACCTCTCCGGAGAACCATCGCAACCTCCCGGCAATCAAGCAACAGCATCTGACGTTAAGCGACCCGGCGAAATCCTCATCGGCAAACATCGACAACATGCCCGCTGTGGTCTGGCTGGGCTACAGCGTGCACGGTAACGAGCCAAGCGGAAGCAACGCATCGGTGCTCACGGCATACTATCTCGCCGCCGCGCAGGGACAGGCGATTGAAGACCAATTAAAGAACACGGTCATTCTTCTCAATCCATCCATCAACCCGGATGGGCTGAGCCGCTTCGCGCACTGGGCGAACACCAACAAGGGCAAGCAACTTGTCGCCGACCCAGCGAGCCGCGAGCACAATGAAACCTGGCCCGGCGGGCGGACGAACCATTACTGGTTCGACCTCAACCGCGACTGGATGCCGCTCCAACACCCCGAAAGCCGCGGCAGGCTTGAGAAGTACTACGAGTGGATGCCGAACGTGCTCGTCGACCACCACGAGATGGGCACGAACGCGACATTCTTCTTCCAGCCCGGAGAGCCGCAACGCAATCACCCGCTCGCTCCCAAGCGCGTGAATGAGCTCACCGTCGCCATCGCGCAGCACCATGCCAAGGCGCTGGACGCCATCGGCTCGCTCTATTATACAAAGGAGGGCTTCGACGATTACTACATCGGCAAAGGTTCATCGTTCCCGGATTTGATGGGATGTATCGGAATTCTGTTCGAGCAGGCAAGTTCGCGCGGCCACGTGCAGGAAAGCATCCACGGCGAGGTGGCGTTTCCGTTCACCATCCGAAACCAGTTTACAACGTCGCTCTCCACATTGCGGGCGGCTTATGCATTGCGGAAAGATTTGCTCAGCCACCAGCGCGAGTTTTTCTCTTCCGCGATGAAAGAAGCCGGGCAAGCTCCCGTGAAGGCGTACGTCTTCGGAACGCCTGCCGACCCCGCGCGCACGTATCATCTTGTGGATATTCTCCGCCGCCACCAGATTGACGTGTACGAGCTTTCAAAGCGGCTCACGGCGGACGGCAAAACGTTCGAGCCGGGCAGTTCGTTCGTCGTGCCGACCAGCCAGCGGTTCTTCCGGTTCATTACCGGACTCTTTGAACGCCGCACGCAGTTCGACGACAGCTTGTTTTATGATATTTCTACATGGACGCTCCCGCTCGCCTTCAACCTGCCCTACGCAGAACTGAAATCCTTCTCCCGCGACAATCTCGGCTCTGCCGTAAGCAACGCGGCATGGACGGCCGGGTCGGTGGTCGGTACGAGCACATACGCGTACGCGTTCGAGTGGAATGACTACTACGCCCCGCGTGCGCTGTATAAACTGCAGAAAGCCGGCGTGAAAACGAAAGTCGCCGTGAAGCCGTTCGAATCCGCGACCGCAAATGGCAACAGGAAATTCAACTACGGCACGATCTTGATTCCACTCGGCATCCAGCCGGAGAAAGCCGATACGGCGCGAACAATTCTCGCCGCCATCACGCACGAGGACGGCATTACCTCTTACGCGCTGAGTACCGGATTTAGCGCGAGCGGTATCGACCTCGGAAGTGCGAATTTCGTCTCGCTCACTAT
>DASWKY010000286.1:0-7651 GCA_036396395.1 Bacteroidota bacterium
GCCGCGGCGAACGAGGGATCCCGCTGTCACAATGAGATTCCTCGCCCTAAACAACAGGACTCGGAATGACATCAACAGTACGGTGTCATTCCGAACTCCGACGTTTTTTGTCGGGGTGAGGAATCCCGTCGGAGTATGATGTCAGAATGACAGGCGAGTGCGGATTCTTTGAATTTCACGACGATTTTCCGTACCATGCTAAATGGACGAGCGCTTTCATCAAGGCATACGGGAGTTTAACGAGCGGCGTTTCTTCGAAGCCCACGATGTGTTGGAAGATTTCTGGCACGAGTATCGCGAAACCGACCGCACCTTTCTTCAGGGCCTGATACAAGTTGCCGTCGGTTTTTACCACCTTGAGAACGGGAACTACAAAGGTTCGCGAAGCCAATTCACCAAAGCGATTGCGAAACTGCAGGACTATCTTCCGGACCACCACGGTATCGAAACTCAACACTTCCTCGCACGCGTTAAACAATGGTTAAGCATCGTCGAGCAATTGGAGCAGGGGGCAACGGTTGCAGTTGATTACAATAATTTCCCATCAATAGAATATCTCAGTGAACATCGGTCCTTACGAAATTCACTCACTTGAAACGGGCAGGTTTGCGCTCGACGGCGGCGCGATGTTCGGCATTGTTCCATATGTATTCTGGAGCAAAACGAATCCCCCCGACGAACGACGCCGCATCGAGTTAGCCGCGCGGTGCTTGCTCATTCGCGGCAACGGGAAAACGATATTGGTTGACGACGGCAACGGCGACAAGTGGAACGATAAACTCAAAGACATTTATAAACTTGATACCTCTCAGCAGGATATTGTCCGGTCGCTGAAGCAATATGGCGTAACGCCCGAGGATGTAACGGATGTGATCCTCACGCATTTGCATTTCGACCATGCAGGCGGCTCGACGAAGCTTGAAAACGGCAAGGCTGTGCCGGCGTTTCGCAATGCGAAGTATTATGTGCAGAAAAAGCACTGGGAGCTTTCGCAGAACCCGACTGAAAAAGACCGCGGAAGTTTCATGCGTGAAGACTACATGCCGTTGAAGGAAGCCGGTGTGTTAGAGTTTGTTGACGGCGAGTTTGAGATCTTTCCCGGCATAGAATTACTCGTATGCAACGGCCATACGATGGCGCAACAATTGCCTAAGATTTCGGACGGTAAAACGACCTTGCTCTATTGTTGTGATTTATTCCCGACTGTTTCGCATTTACCATATCCTTATGTCATGGCGTATGATGTGCGACCGCTCGTCACTATTGAGGAAAAAAAGAAAATCCTTGCCAGAGCATACGAAGACAAGTGGACACTCTTTTTTGAACACGACCCTACAGTAGAAGCCGTCAGCGTGAAAACCGCAGAAAAAGGCTTCGTGATAGACCAAAAAATCACAATCGGATAACGGAATTTCGGGAACTCGGTTTTGTTATAGAGTATGGAAGGATTCGTCAAAATAGCTCGGAAAGACCAGTTAAGGAGATCTTCCGGAATTTCCGTCAGAGTAGAGGGCGAGGAGATTGCGATTTTTCAAATAGGGGTGGATGTGTTTGCAATTCGGAATGAATGTCCGCACCAGCATTTTCAATTGCTCCATCAAGGGGAGATTAGCGAGCAGACCGTGACGTGTCCGATGCACGGGTGGAAGTTTGATTTAAGAACCGGTAAAGGGATCATCGGCGGTGGAAATCTTAAAAAATATGCGGTAAGGGTGGTAGGGGACGATGTCTGGGTAGAACGGCCGGAGGTATAGCGTGCAGTCGCTTACACAAAAAATTAAATTACGTGCATTTGAGCTTGGCTTTGCGAAAGTCGGGATTGCACGCGCCGAAGCGCTGACGGAAGAAGGGAAGCATCTGAGCGAATGGCTGAATCGCGGGTACCACGGCACTATGGAATGGATGGAGAAGAATGTTGAGAAACGTTCCGACCCGCGCACCATCGTTCCGAACGCGAAGTCCGTTGTGTGCGTGGCAATGAACTACTTCACGGACACTCAGCATCCGGTTGACCCGGCGGTGGGGAGAATCTCCCGCTATGCGTGGGGGGACGATTATCATATTGTCGTGACTGAACGGCTTCGGCAGTTGTTCAATGACATTAGAGCATTTGCGCCAGAGGTCAACGGCAAGCTGTATGTCGATACGGGTCCCGTGATGGATAAAGCGTGGGCGGTACGGGCGGGAATAGGCTGGCTGGGCAAACACACGAACGTTATTACGAAAGAATACGGCTCGTGGGTGTTCTTAGGAGAAATTATTCTTGATGTGGTGTTGGAATACGACGAGCCTATCACCGACTTTTGCGGAAGTTGTACTGCTTGCATCGAGGCATGTCCGACGGATGCAATAACAGAACCGTACGTTCTCGACTCGACAAAATGTATTTCATATCTCACGATTGAGCATCGCGGTCCAATACTCAATGAATTGAAGCCGCATCTTGAGAATTGGATTTATGGCTGTGATATTTGTCAGGATGTGTGTCCGTGGAATAAATTCCAACAGCCGACGGAAGAGCAATCGTTTCAACCGCGAAAAGAAAATATCGCCCCGCGATTATCCGAGTTAGTCGAGATCACCCAAGCTGAGTTCTCCGAACGCTTCCGCAAAAGTCCGATGAAACGCACAAAGCGGGATGGGTTGGTTCGCAATGCCGGCGCAGTACTTGAGGGGCAAGAGTCAATTGTATAACTATTGCCGTTTCAAAAAAATAATTTTGAATTTTTATCGTTAAGTGCATAACCCCCTGCGTTCCGATAGCTTTGCTACCGGAACGCGTCCCCTTGGTAAGGGGGACAACGTGTAGGCAGACGGTTTTTCCCCTCCTTACCAAGGAGGGGTGTCCGCCGACTTGCCTCGACGTTTTTTGTCGGGAGGCGGACGGGGTGGTTGCTTTAATCCTCAAAATATAAAACACAACATTATAACATGCCAGAACAACATCATAAAGTTATTATTATCGGTTCCGGACCTGCGGGACTGACTGCCGCACTCTATACCGCACGTGCGAATTTGAGTCCCGTTGTATTCGAAGGCATTCAACCGGGCGGCCAATTAACCATCACGACGGAAGTCGAAAACTATCCCGGATTTCCAGATGGCGTCATGGGTCCGCAGATGATGGACCTGTTCCGCACGCAAGCGCAGAAGTTCGGCGCAGAGTGCTTTTTCAAGGAAGTAACGGAAGTGGATTTTTCTAAACGTCCGTTCAAAGTTGTTGCGGATAATGAGACGTACTACGGGGACACTATAATCGTTGCGACAGGTGCGTCAGCAAAATTGTTGAACCTTCCGTCAGAAACGGAATACATGGGCTACGGCGTCTCTGCATGCGCTACGTGCGACGGGTTTTTCTTTAAGAATCAGCACGTTGTCGTTATTGGCGGCGGGGATACGGCAATGGAGGAAGCGACCTTCCTGACGAAATTTGCTTCAAAAGTTACGATTGTT
Organism: Bacteroidota bacterium; assembly: GCA_036396395.1. Lineage (GTDB taxonomy): Bacteria > Bacteroidota > Ignavibacteria > UBA10030 > UBA10030 > JAKEEG01. The sequence continues at coordinate 3,454 of DASWKY010000286.1, forward strand.
CACCGCAGAAACGAGCTTCGCGCGTCGAAGATCATGCAGGAACGCGCCCGCAAGAATCCAAAAATTGAATTCATTTGGGACTCTGCCGTCGAGGAAGTGCTTGGCAAGAACGAAGGCGGCAAGAAATCGGTTACCGGAGTCCGGCTCAAAAATCTCAAAACCGGGCAAGTCAACGAGCTCGCCTGCGACGGCTTTTTCCTTGCGATAGGCCACCAGCCGAACACGAAGATCTTTGACGGTAAACTGGAGATGGATTCCGTTGGGTATGTTCTGACGAAGCAAAAAAGCACCGCCACGAACGTGCCCGGAGTTTTTGCCGCAGGCGATGTTGCGGATTCGGTATATCGTCAGGCAGTGAGCGCCGCCGGTACCGGATGTATGGCGGCAATAGACGCCGAACGTTTCCTTGCTCACCATGGCGACGGACACGATTAACGAGTCGAAACTTGTCGGTTACTACCAGTTCCGGTTTGCATAAGCAAGCCGGGACTTTTTCTTTCCTGTTTCTGTTGACTTTCGCCCTACGGTTTCGTATAATTCACTGTTATTTAACGAGTTACGGCTGTCTCATCTCTGGCAACGCACACGCACGGCATAGAATGTCTAATACAGCAAAGTGGATGCTCGGTATTGGCGTTGTTCTTCTTTTCTTCTTCGGAATTTTTGCCCTTCTGACGTTAAACTGGCTTTTCTCCGAACCCCACGACGAGACGTCTTCGACTTCCGGCGAAAAAATTGCCGTCGTCGAGCTGAACGATGTTATTTTCAGCTCGGAAGACATCGTACGTCAATTTAAAAAGTACCGGGAAAACAAATCTGTGCGGGCGATAGTCTTTCGCGTAAATTCTCCGGGCGGCGGCGTTGCCGCAAGCCAGGAAATTTATGAGGAAGTGAAAAAAACGCGGGAGAGCATGAAGCCCGTTGTCGTCTCGATGGGTGAAGTCGCGGCGAGCGGTGGATATTACGTTTCGATAGGCGCGAATAAAATTGTTGCGAACCCCGGGACACTGACCGGAAGCATCGGCGTCATTATCCAGTATCTCCAAGCCGATGAGTTGATGAAAAAAATCGGTTTGGAAGCCCAGACATATAAAAGCGGACGCTTGAAAGATATCGGTTCTCCCTTTCGCAAGTCAACTGAAGACGAAAAGAAATTTTTTGACCAGCTGATTGCCAATGTCTATGAACAATTCCTTGAAGCCGTCATGGAAGAGAGAAAACTCGAACGCACTGCCGCACTTCGGTACGCGGACGGACGGGTCTTCACGGGTCAACAAGCGGTAGCGTATGGGTTCGTTGATACGCTTGGGACATTCGAAGACGCCATTGCGATTGCGGCAGAGGTGGGCGGCATTGACGGCAAGCCGCGTATTATCAAAGAGAGAAAAGTTCGTCCGTTCTTTGAACGATTTATGGGCGAACGTGTGTCGGAACTCGCCTCGCTGAAAAGCGAGTTGCTCAACCAGCCAATTGTGCAATACAGAATGCGTACACCTTTCTAAACTATAAGAGGAGGTCGCTTGACAAAAGCCGATATCGTTGATAAGATTGCGTCAGCCACCGGACTTACGAAAGTCGAAACGGAGGCTGTCGTGGATGGCTTTATCTCAACTGTGATTGAAGCGCTTCAACAAGGAAACAACATTGAGATTCGCGGCTTCGGGAGTTTTAAGGTGAAGAAGCGCAAGGGCCGTGTTGCCCGCAATCCCCGAACCGGTGAACAGGTAATGGTCGCCGAGCATTACGTGCCTATTTTTAAAGTCTCGAAAGACCTCAAACATTCCGTCGATGAACATCTGAAAAAAGCCGAACAGAAATAAATCTATGAAGCCTACGATTTTGTGCGGCAAGTGTCAGAACCCGCTAACGCCGGGGAGCAAGTTTTGCAATCTTTGCGGTACGCCGGTTGAGTGGTCTGCCGATGAGGGTGACGCAAGCCCGCAAGCAATTACAACCATACAGTGTAAGTTATGCGGAGCTGAGAATACGCAAAGAAATACAACATGCGTCGCTTGCGGCGAAGTGTTGGAACACGACAAGCCTGCGGTTCAGCAAAAACGACGAACAGCGCAGAAAAAACAATCAGACCAACCGTTGGTGCTTTCCTGGAAAATGATTGCCGGCTTTGTCGTATTTCTTGCTGTTGGCGTGTTCGGGCTGGAGTTTCTCACGGCGGGGAAATTCATTGAACCTCCCCATATACACGACGAAGAAACAACCCCGGCACAAACTCCTGCGGCGAACATGCAGGCGCTTCAGCAGATTGAAGATTTGGAACAGCGCCTGAACGCAAACCCAAATGACCAATCACTGCGTATCCAGCTTGCCAACCTTTTGCATGACGCCCGGTTTTACGATAAAGCGATCCAGCGGTATCACGAATACCTGAATATCAAACCGGACGACGTCGATGCACGGGTGGATTTGGGCATTTGTTATTATGAAGTAGACAGGTCCGTAGAGGCAAAACAGGAGATGTTGAAAGCGTTAGAATATAATGCGAAACACATCTTAGGGCATTTCAACTTGGGTATTGTCAACTTGCGAATCGCACAAACTGAGATGACTGCTGGGAATTCCGACAAAGCAAGCGAGGCGGTGAGCGAGGCGAACGAGTGGTTTCGCAAGACGGTAGCGTTAGACCCGAACGGAAGCGCGGGACAGCGAGCCCAGCGTTTTTTAGCTGATCATTCTAATCAACCCAATCTTCTCACCAACTAACGGAGGCGCCCCATGCCAAGCGGTAAAAAGCGTAAACGTCATAAGATGGCAACGCATAAGCGTAAGAAACGACTGCGAAAGTTGCGGCACAAGAAGAAAATCCGTTAACACTTGATTAGGAATAGCCCCGCCCGGTACCACTACAGGCGCTTGGCGGGGCAATTTTTTCTTCGTAAATTTCGAATACACAACAAGGAATAACGAATCTTGCAGGCATAGACTTCGGGATTCGTAGTACAGTGTTCGATATTTATTTTCTACTGTTCATTTTCTATGAAAACTATAAAATTGAGACCTCTGAAAAATAAAACTAAGATGTCATTCCGAGGAGCAACGCGACGAGGAATCTCGTTTTTTCGTTCAAATGTAAGGGTGAGATCCCTCGTTCGCCGCGGCGAACTCAGGATGACATTATTCTGTGAATTTTTCAGAAGTCTCAAATTTTTTCTAACGGCGACTCTTGTTGTTTTGTTCGCTTTCCTTTTCTCGTCTTCTGTTGTTTTCGGATGGGGTTTCTGGGCGCACAAGGAAGTTCACCGCCATGCGATTCTCGCGTTGCCCGAAGGTCCGCGCGCATTTTTTCAGCATCATGCCGATAGTATTATTTCTCGTGCGATTGAACCCGACGTGCGCCGCGCTACCGATTCGGCTGAAACATATTTCCATTATATCGATATTGACCGCTACGGGAAATATCCGTTCACCGAATTACCGCGTGACTATGATGCGGCTGTGAAAAAATTCGGAAAAGCCTATGTCGATACGACGGGCACCGCCGCTTGGCGCATTGCGGATTTTACCGCAAAGCTTTCCGATGCGATGAAGCGAGACGATGCGGAAGCGATTCAGTACTATGCTTCGAACCTCGGACATTATATCGCCGATATCAATGTGCCGTTGCACAGCACTGTCAACTACAACGGCCAGTTCACCAACCAGTTGGGGATTCATTCACGGTGGGAATCCCGCTTGCCGGAAAAATACGGTATGACTTACAAGCTGAGCGGGAACAAGGCGGAATATATTCAAGACCCGTTGGCGAAAGCATTCGATATCCTTTTAGAAAGTTCATTGTTCGTTGAAAAAGTATTATCGAAGGATATTGAAGCCCGAAAAGAAATCCCCGAAGAGAAGCTCTATACGTTTATCCAGCGGGACACCGTTCAAGTGCGCGTTTTCAGCGATGCATACTACGAACTCTACAACAAGAAAATGGACGGCATGGTGGAAGCCCGGATGAATGAATCGATTCGCTGGGTCGCAAGTTACTGGTACACCGCGTGGGTCAATGCCGGGAAACCGAAATTAACGCTACGGTTGTGATTTGCAACTATTAAGCACTTCAGATACGTTTTTCTCATGCATTCTTTGAGTAAATTTCAAATTCGCTTGTGTTTTTCCTCATTTCTTGTAGTTTATCAGTTAAGAACGAACAACGGGATTCTTCCTGAGGAGGCTTTATGACAAATGACAACGA
>DASWKY010000287.1:0-3703 GCA_036396395.1 Bacteroidota bacterium
GGGTATAATATATCCAGCAAGATTTGCTGATTTTGCACCAACCACGTCGCTCCAAAGAACAGTCCAACACCCACCAACAACATCAGCGGGACGGCATACAGTCCGCGGAAGTATCGTGCAAAAAGTCCACAGAGTAAAACACTGAGGAGCGTGAGATACAGCTGACCGCTTTCTGCTTTGCGCACAAGGTTTTTGCCGGTCAGGATGTTGTCGAGCAGAGTTGAGTAGGCATTGATTTGTAGTCCGTCATAGAAAGCAATGTTTGCAATCGTATTATCCCACGCGATGTTTACGATCTTGTCTTTGAAGAGTTCTTCAAAGCCCTTCAGCGATGGCGTTGTGTGCGACGAAAACGATGAAGTCCTCGGGTTTCCAGTAAAGACCATATATTCCGCCTTCGGAAGGTCTGCGAAATCCCCTGTATCAGTCGTCAGACGTAACCAAGCGGCAGTCGTCGGTGATTTGTAACCCGCTCCATGGTACGAATAGAGCGAGCCATTTTCTGAAATCGGCAGACGGTAATCACCGACAGTTACTACGTTTCCATCCGTTTCAATGGTTGTGGCGCCGGAGTATTTTCGCAACACTTCTACCGCGATATCTGGTACCCGATTTCCTGAACTGATGTCAATGTAGCGGTACGGGACGAACCGGTCGACGTTATGGAAGAGTGAAAGATCTTCTACTTCGTATGTGTAATGTGCCCACGGAATATCCATTTTTTGTAAGATGGGATGTTGCGTATAGCGTAATCGTGTAAAAGGCTTGGGCAAGTCATACGATCTCGTTGCGAACACGATAATGCCGGTCTTGTTGAGTTCGGAGACAAGACTGAGATATTCGTCCACCAAGGGTATGTTTTGAGGAATTTCCATAACCATAACACGCGCTCCCGCTTCTTTTAGATCCTGAGCGATCTTAAAACACGCTTCGAGATAATGTTTCGAGTTGTTATCCGGCGTGGTAAGCGCTATGTGTGTCATTGTGGGCACAGTCGATACTTGGCCCGGTTGGTCCATCATCTTCACGAGCGGGATTTGAAAGGGTATCAATGCCCGGTCGCTCAACATATGCGTGATGGAAAGAAGATATACCATAAAAAGAATACCTACACCGATGAATGTAAAGCGCAGATTAAGATTCCGGCTCCTTCGCATGAGCAGTGCGTAGAGACCCCGCAACGGGTGCTCAAGCACTCGCTGGTAAAACCGTTTCACGCCGCCGTAGAGTTGTCCTCGCACGTAAAAATCCTGAAAGAGGAATCGAACAACAACTATCCATGATATAACCATTGTCCCGACCGTCGCGGAATACAGTGTAGCGTGTCGCAGGATGGCATCCCTTGTCATAGCAATCGCCGGTACAGTCACGAAAATCGCGAGCGCGGTGAACAGGACGATAGCCAGCCAGCGGAGAAACGATTCAATTTTCATATCAGCACCTTGTCAAAATTATTGAGTCAGTAAAAATGGTTGACCATAGGGCGCGGTGGAGACCATGCCGCCCGGCTGTCCAGTTGTCGTTGACTGTAGAATCTGCGGACCGAATAGGAGACTGCTCATCAACAGGATAAATGCGATAGACGCGGCAAGCGCAAGCCGGAACGCCGCGGGTCTGTTGTACTGCAGAGCGTCTCCGTTCTCCATTCGCGTGTCGAACCCGGCAGGAAACACAACCGGCTCTGAGGCGGTCAAGCTCGACCGAAGTGCGAGCAGTGAGTTGAGAAAATTCCGGCACTCCCCGCACTCGCTCAGATGCAGAAAGAGAGCTTGCTGGTCCTTCGCGCCAAGCTCGCCATCTATAAGCTGGCTGATGTGTTCTTGATAGTCGTTGTGTGTCATGGTGTTACTCCTCATTTCCTTTTTCAAAATACGGCGTCAATTTTTTCAGCAATGCTTTGCGGGCTTTGAAGATTCTGGACTTCACCGAGCTTTCCGTTGCACCGGTTACGTCCGCGATTTCCGCGTACGAAAGCTGGTCGAACTCCCTCAGCACCAACACTTCCCGGTATTCTGTTTTCAATTCTGCCAGATACTTCTGGACGAGTTCCCGCGTTTCAAGTTGTTGGTATAATTCTAACGGCGTTTCGTGGTCCCAGACATCGTCTTCCGAAAGAGCATGCCCGTTTCGCCGTGTCCGCCTCAGCGACTGCATCACTTCATTGTGGGCGATGCGATACATCCATGCGCGGAACGCTTCGCGTTTCTCCAGTGTGCTGATTCCCGCGCGGATTTTCAGAAACGTTTCCTGCGCGGCGTCTTGCGCGGATTGCTCATCGCCAATCAGCCGGTAACAGTACGCATAGAGAGGAGCTTTGTAGCGTTCGTACAATCGCCCGAACGCCGACATATCTCCCGTTAGTAATTGTTCGACGAGTTGACCGTCGCTCAGATTATGCAAGCAACCCTCTGTGGTGGTCGAGGAAACCGGTTGACGAAGCGTTGAAAATACTATTCCCTGTTTGCTTAAAGATACATGAGTGGGGCAAAAGTTGCTGTCCCCGTTTACCGATTCTATGCCGCCGTTCGCCGAAAAGCCTGTAACTTCCAACAATTCATGCTGTATTATGAGCATAAATATATTTTGAAGAGGGCGAGAATTTTTCGTACTTTAACGTTCCTCATGGAAATTCATCCCAACTGAAAAGCAATGACGACTGAAACCAAACACGCCGACCTTTCCTCGCTCCGTATCGACCGGACTTCGCTCGATGCACCTTCGGGAAACTCGGGCGGTCCCTGGATTAAGATAATTATCGGTGTTGTCATATTTGCGGTTGTAGCCGTCGGCTATTACTTCATCAGCAGGTTAGTCCAGTCCGAAATAGAAGTCCAGCTTGCGACCGCCGCCTATAGCTCGCCCTCGCTCGCGAACGCTGTGCTGACCGCAAGCGGCTACGTTGTCGCCCAACGCAAAGCGGCGGTTGCCTCGAAAGGAACGGGGCGACTGGTCTTCCTCGGTGTGGAAGAAGGCGATGAGGTGAAACGAGGGCAAATCATCGCGCGGTTAGAAGACGACGATGTTGCCGCCGCGCAAGCACAGGCGAGAGCCAACTTGACGGTTGTGGAGGCGGAGTTGAAGGACGCGCAGCAATGGCTCGACCGGCAGAAGCAATTGCTCGATCAAAATTTAACTTCGCAAGCGGAATACGATGCGGCGGAAGCGCGACTCAACCGGGTCAACGCGTCCATCGTGGCGGCACAGGCGGCGGTAACAGCCGCAGACGTCGCGGTGGAGAATACGCGCATCCGCGCGCCGTTCGACGGTACGGTATTGCTCAAGCATGCCGATGTGGGAGAAATCGTTGCGCCGTTTGCGGCGGCGTCCAGTTCCCGCGGCGCGGTGGTGACCATAGCCGATATGAGTTCGCTGGAAGTCGAGGCGGATGTTTCCGAGTCGAATATTTTCCGTATTAAACCGGACCTCCCGTGCGAAATAGCGCTCGACGCCTACCCTGACCAGCGGTATCGGGGATTTGTCAGCAAGATTGTGCCGACCGCCGACCGCGCGAAGGCGACCGTGTTAGTGAAAATAAAATTTAAATCGTACGACAACCGCGTATTGCCGGAAATGAGCGCGAAGACGACATTTCTTTCTAAGGAAGCGGATGAAGCCGCCGCCTCTGCTAAATCCGTGCTGACTGTTCCTGCTACCGCAGTGGCTGAACGCGACGGCAAGCAGGTGGTGTTTAAAGTCAGCGATG
>DASWKY010000288.1:0-3017 GCA_036396395.1 Bacteroidota bacterium
TGAAATCCTCGTCCTGAACCATGTTCATCGTCAACCGGACGCGGAAGTAGAGTTCCCCTTCGGCGGTCTTCGCGCTCTTGGCAAGTTCGAGAGGAGCTTCGTACCGGAGCGGCGGGTTCATCTTCAGGTGCAGGCTGGTACTGCGGTAGCCGCGCGCGATGGAATCTGCAAGCGAGACGAGCGGGTTGGGGTCGAGGCTGACGTCCAGCCACGGAATATCGTACGGGATTTCCACCGCCGTGTTCGACGTGAGGCGGTACACCCGCGTGTCTGCGTCGTAGGAGACGAGATTGGCTTTGAACAAAATGCCGAACTCGCGCTGGGCGTATTTCTTGTCTTCGGAGAACTTGGCGAACCGCGCAAGGAGGTCGCGCCGCATCTGAACCACGCGCGCCTGAAACTCTTGCGTCGTCTCAAATTCCGTTTTCTTCTCCGTCCCTTTCAGGAACGCATCGGTTTGGTCCTTCAGGTACGTCCACGCTTCCTTGATGATGTTGGTGAAGTCCGCGGGAGCGAGATTATCCTCGGTCCGCTCAGCCTGCTGTGCAGCAAGCGGCAGTGTGAGAAGAACAAGAACCCCTCCAAGAAACAGAAGGCGGGAAAACGATGTACTCATATCAACTCCTGATTGTTGTGAACAACCCGTTGCGATGTCAAGCAATGTTACGGTGTCGGAATTATTTTTCGGCGCTCGACGGTTGTGCCGTCTTACGAGCCACAATATACAGCGTTTTCAGATAAGTTGCATACTCGATTTCGCCTGTTTGCGCCTGCATCACACGATGGATTCCGTCTCAGCGCCGTTTTTTTAGTGTAATTTCAGCCAGTTTGTGCTTATCGCATAGGTTTTCCGTACCACGGGCACAGTGTGGGAACGGGCTTCTCCGGATATTCTTGGGAAAGCCGTTCGCATTTCGAAACCGGGTCGAAGCGCGAGTGCAAGCGCGCCTGCACAAGGTCGGCAAGGCACGCGATGAATTTCGGGTGGTCGTTCAGAGCGGGCATCATCTCAAACTGTGCCGCGCCGTGGTGCATCGCATGTGTGCGCGCTTCCATGTCAATCTCGTGGAGTGTTTCAATATGCTCGGTGACGAACGAGATGGGCGCGACAAGAAGATGTTTCCTTCCCGCGTGCGTTCGTTCTTCGATTGCTTCCAACAGCGACGGTCCCAACCACTGTTGCGGTCCCACGCGGCTCTGGTAACAGACGAGATGCGGGGACGCCCACTGCCCGCGTTCTACGATACGGCGCACGGTTTCTTCCACCTGTAATTGGTACGGGTCGCCGTTGGTGATGAATTCCACGGGAACGCCGTGCGCGCTGAAGAGGATGTCGACATCCTCGCGCGGCGTGTTGCCGAACCGCGCGAGGCTCGCGTTAATATTCTCGACGAATGCGTCCACCATGTGCGGGTGGTTTGGGTAACAGCAGATGAGTTGCGTCTGGATACCGTTCAGGCGCTGTTTGTGAGCTTCGCGGTTCCATTCGTTCATGCTGGAGTATGTTGTCGCCTGTGAAAACTGCGGATAGAGCGGAAGCAGAATAATTTTTTCGAACGAGCCTGCTTTGATTGCCCTGATAGCGGCGTCCGTCATAGGATGCCAGTAGCGCATCGCGACGAGTACGGTGGCGTTGACTCCTTCGCTCCTGAGGCGCGCTTCAAGCGCCGACGCTTGCCGGTGCGTCAGTTCGCCAATGGGCGATTTGCCGCCGATTTCTTCATAGTGGTGTTTTATTTTTTTCGCACGCAGTGTGGAAATGATTTTTGCGAGCGCCTTGCGGCCGAGGAATGCGCCGGGGAAATTGATGATGTCGGGGTCTTTGAAGAGATTATAGAGGAACGGCTCGACGGCTTCCGGCGAATCCGGTCCGCCGAGTTGAAACACCACAACGGCTACCTTGTGCGTCAACTACGATTTCTCCTTCCGTGATGCGGAGAGATACTCGAATGCCTTGTCTATCTGCGCGTGATTCCCGATGAGCACGAGAATATCGCCCGCTTGAATGAGATATTCCGGCGGGGGCGAGACCGCCGCCTTTTCATTCCGTACGATGGCAAGAAGGGTGACGCCTGTTTTGCCGGCGATGTTGAGGTCGCCTGCGGTTGCTGACGCCGCCCGCGAGTCGCCGGTGACGAGGAACGTTTCGGTCGTGCCTTCACTGAGCAAGTCCGCGACACGGTCGAAGCCTTCGCTTGTCTGCGGGATGCCGCGCAGGACGCTGTAGTTTTCGTCGCGGATGATTTGAATCTGCGCGTTGACGACGTTGCGCGGGATATGGTAGTGGTCTAATACGCGCGTAAAAATTTCAATCGAGGTCTCGAATTCCTCAGGGATCACTTCGTTTGCCCCGAGGTGGATCAGCTCGTCCACTTCTTTTACATGGCGTGTACGCACAATAATGGTGATTTCCGGGTGCAGGAGCCTCGCCAACCGCACGGCGGTGCGTGTAGCCTGCGGGTCCGAGATGGCAAATACGATAACCTTAGAGCGCTCAATAAAACATGCGGCAAGGATCTCTTTGCGGGTCACGTCGCCGAAAACGATATTGGGGTCGTCTTTTCTAAGTCTGCCGACGAGCTCTCCGTCCGACTCCACCACGACATACGGAATGCCCGTTTCGCGCAATACCCGCACGACATTTTGCCCGTTGAGGCCATATCCGACGATAATGACATGGTCGCTGTGGGGCGGGAGGGATTGTATACTGGTTTCCGTTTTCTTGCGGTCGAAGGGGAGCATGGACTGCGTCCTATCCGCGATGGTGGGCGCGTAGGCGATGAGCGGGGGAGAGACGACCATGGTAAAAATTGACGCGCTGAGGAATGTCTGGAAGATGCTCTGGTCGAGCAAGCCGACGGAGAAACCGACTTGCGCGAGCACGAACGAAAACTCCCCGATTTGCGCTAGGGTCACTGCCGCGATTGTGGCCGCGCGGACGGAGAATTTCATGCCGAGCGCGATCCAAAAAACAATGAGCGTCTTGAGAATAAAAATACCGACGCTCACCCCCATGA
>DASWKY010000289.1:0-2573 GCA_036396395.1 Bacteroidota bacterium
ATCTCTTCCGTCTCGAAGAAGCCAAACGCCGCGACCATCGTAAATTGGGACAAGAATTAGAGCTGTTCTTGCTGACGCCAAAAGTCGGCGGCGGATTGCCTCTCTGGTTGCCGAAGGGTACAGTCCTTCGCGAGACATTGGAGAATTTTCTCAAGGAAGAACAACGCAAGCGCGGCTATCTGCCGGTGGTGACTCCGCACATCGGCAACATTAACCTCTACAAGACAAGCGGGCATTACCCATACTATAAAGACAGCCAGTTCTCGCCAGTGAAAGTGGAAGAGGAAGAGTATCTCCTCAAGCCGATGAACTGCCCGCATCATTTCCAGATTTATGCCGCGAAGCCGCACAGCTATCGCGACCTGCCGATCCGCCTCGCGGAATTCGGCACTGTGTACCGTTATGAGCAGTCGGGCGAACTCAACGGGCTTATTCGCGTACGCTCGTTTACCGTGGATGACTCGCACATGTTCATGCGGCATGACCAGTTGAAGGACGAGCTGTGCAAGGTCATCGAACTCATCCAGCTGGTCTTTACCACGCTCGGGTTTGAGGATTTTAAGACCCGGCTGTCCTTCCGTGACCCCAAAAATAAGGAGAAATTCGGAGGAGAAGACGAGCTGTGGGTTCAGGCGGAGCGAGATATAAAAGAAGCTGCTGATTTCATGAAGTTAAATTATTATATTGCGATAGGCGAGGCGGCGTTCTATGGACCGAAAATTGATTTTATGGTCCGCGACGCCATCGGCCGCACGTGGCAGTTAGGTACCGTGCAGGTGGATTACGTGATGCCGGAGCGGTTCAATTTGGAATATATCGGCAGTGACGGACAGAAACATCGCCCTGTCGTTATACACCGCGCGCCGTTCGGCTCGATGGAACGCTTCATCGGCGTTCTCATCGAACATTTCGCTGGAGAATTTCCCCTCTGGTTAGCGCCGGTTCAAGCTGTCGTGCTCTCGATTACCGACGCGCACATTTCGTACGCGCAGGAAGTAACTGACGAACTGAAACAAGGCGGCATACGTGTCGAGTTAGACGACCGCAACGAGAAGGTGAACAGGAAAATTCGCGATTGGGAAACGAAAAAAGTTCCGTTTATGCTCGTCGTCGGCGACAAGGAACAAGCGGCGGGCACGGTGGCAGTCCGCCAGCATAAGAAAGGCGACCTCGGCTCGATGACGCGTGAAGCGTTTTTGCAGAAGGTAGCCGGGAACATCAAACAGAAAGCCCTCACGATATAGGAGAGTACCCATTAAGCAACAACGAGCGCGCATCAACACAGAAATTAAAGCACCGAAAGTCCGGGTGATTGACGACGAAGGCCGCCAGCTCGGCGTCCTGGGAACGGCAGAAGCATGGAAGACCGCAGTCGAACGCGGCAAGGATCTCATCGAGATCGTGCCGAACGCCGACCCGCCCGTGTGTAAAATAATGGATTTTGGCAAGTACAAGTATGAGCTTGCCAAGAAGGAAAAGCTCCAGAAGAAACACCAGCACGTTACGTTGGTGAAGGAAATACGATTTCATCCGAACACGGACAAACACGATTTTGATTTCAAGGTGCGCCATGCGCGTGAGTTTCTCGAACAGGGGCACAAGGTGAAAGCGACCGTTATCTTCAAAGGACGCGAGATTACCTACAAAGAGCAGGGCGCGGACGTGATCGGGCGGTTCAGTGAGGCGCTCGATGACGTTGCCAAGGTGGAATCCCCGCCGAAGATGGAAGGCAGGCAGATGATCGCGTTCTACGTCGGCGACAAAACGAAAAAGAAAACAGAAAGCAAACCTACCAAGCAAGAAGCGAAGGAGTCTTAAGCTATGCCGAAAATGAAATCACGACGTGCCGCCATGAAGAGCTTCAAGGTGACTGCCACCGGCAAGATCAAACGCTGGAAGGCGTTCCGCCGGCACATTCTGACCAGCAAAACAACAAAACGAAAACGCCATTTGCGAAAATCGACGCAGGTTTCCAAGACGGAAGCATATAAAATTCGAAGAGCGCTGTTAGCCTAATTTCTAGAACAAAAGGAGCACCGAATGCCTCGTTCACAAAATAAAGTCGCATCACACCGTCGCCGCAAACGCATTCTCGCGCGAGCGAAAGGCTATTGGGGCGGACGCAGTAAAGTTTATACCGTTGCGAAGCACCACATCGACAAAGCGGAATCGCACGCGTACAAACACCGACGCACCAAGAAGCGCGAATACCGCAGTCTGTGGAATACGCGCATCAACGCCGCCGCGCGTTTGCACGGCTCGACCTATTCCAGATTGATTGCCGGGCTTGGCAAGAAGCAGGTAGCCATCAACAGGAAGGTGTTGGCAGACCTTGCGGTCAGCCACCCGCAGGCGTTCGCCGAAGTCGTTAAGTTTGCAACTGCGTAACATATCTTCTCGTCAACTCCGTAGGAACGAAGAGACCCCGTTTTATTGAAGCTGGGGTGGAGTTGGCGAGAAGATTTTTCTTTTCGTGGTGTTAACGAGAGATGACCCTCACCCCCGTCCCCTCTCCCTCATGGGGGAGAGGGGTGTCCCAAAGGGACGGGGTGAGGGCGACAGATTGCCCATGC
>DASWKY010000290.1:0-4485 GCA_036396395.1 Bacteroidota bacterium
ATTAGAAAACACGTAATCCGTGGAAGCGGACGGGTCATGCATCGTTGTGACGCCGAACGCGAGGTTGGCGTAGTATATCCAGTTGGTTTGTGGCGACCAGTCGCCGAAGTTGCCGTGGGCATGCACATCAATGATGCCCGGCATGATATATTTCCCGCTCACGTCCACTCGTTTTGCGCCTGCAGGAATAACCACGCTCGACGAAGACCCTACTGCCGTAATACGATTGCGGTCTACTATGATAGTGGCGTTGGGAAGTACTTCGTCGCCCTTCATGCTGATCACCGTTGCTCCGACGAGCGCTACCACCCCCGCGGGAACATCGGTTTGCACTTGGAATCCTATTTGAATCCCGACCGTGTCGGGTTTTTCCTGCACGGAATCCTTTGCTCCCGGTACGAATGTAAACGTATTAACGAGGTCGCGAGAGAACAGCTCGGGTCCCAACGACCAGTACAGGCGCTTGCTGTCGCCGCTCCAGCTGAGGTAATTCGCCGCGTCGCGGGTAAGCTTTTTCATCGGATAGTCTGAGGAATTGGGACCGATGCTGACCGCCTGACCCGTAGCCGGGAACGGCGCAAGGTACGCTTGATAACGCTCTACAAGCCCGACCCACTGCTCGTCCGGCGAGAGAGATATTTCCTGTGCATGTTCGGACGTGAGATGCACGCGGCGCTTTTCACCCGCAAGACCGATGCTCACCAGCGCATTCTTATCGCCTTCGCGCGAGAAAAGAAAGATGCGGTCGCCGGAGTGTGCAAACTGCGGGCGCGAACCTTCCTCTGTAATTAACGCAGGTTTTCCTCCCTCGGCGGGCATCCAGTATACACCCGTCTCTTTACTGAAGAGATTTCCCCGTAAATTGTTGCCGCCAATTTTACGGTACACAATGCGCTTCCCGTCGCCGGAAAACGACGGCTCGACGAACGTTCCCTTCACTGTTGTTAGCTTCGTTTGGTTTCCGCCGTCCGCTCTGATTTTCTGGATAGCGCCCATCTCGCCGTCATTCCACGTCGCATAGACGAGCCATTTGCCGTCCGGCGAGAACGACGGAAACATTTCAGTGTTCTTCTCGTCGCGTGAAACGCGCTTGGGCGTTCCATTCGGGAGAGACCGAACCCAGAGTTTGCCGAGCGCGGCATAGACAACCGATTTTTCGTCCGGCGCAACCGTAACCCAGCGAAGCATTTTGACGTCGAATTGTTCCGGCGCGACATTCTGCGCGAACCGCACCGCGTCGGTAATCATGTGTTTCGCATTGACGGTAAACGGAATGTTCACTGCTTGCTTTGTGTTCACATCGATATTCCAAATTTTTCCCTTCGCCCAGATCACAATGCGCTTGCTATCCGGCGTCCACGAAAACCCGGGGTACACGCCGAAGACCGCCCACGCCTCTTGCTGGTCATGGTCGAGATTATCGTACAGCTGGGTTTCGCGGCCGCTTTCAATATCGTAGAGATATAAGACGGACTTAAGCCCTACACGCCGTACGAATGCCATTGTTTTTCCGTCCGGCGAAGGCTGTGGCCTTGCCGAGCCGCCCGCCGCACGGATGTATTGTTCTGTTTTTCCTGTCTCGCGGTCAAGCCGTTGAACAACATAAATCACCCCGTACGGGTTTTTATTGTACTGGAACCCGCCTCCTGATGAAACATCTTCGCTGTAATACACATACCTGCCGTTCGGTGAAATCGCAGGCTCACCCGCGTCTTGTTCCCAGTTGCGCCGCTTCGTGAGCTGGAGTCCGTTCCCACCGCCGGTGTGGAACAGCCACATTTCGCCCGCGCCGAGTGAACGCGTGTTGCGATAGTGTTTCCTGCCTATGAGATACTTGCCGTCCGGAGTCCAGACGGCATTATTCACCTGACGCTCTTTTTCTTTAGTGATTTGTTTCGGCTTCGAGCCGTCGGTATTCATGACCCATAAATTATCGATACCGTCGCGGTCGCTGGTGAAAGAAATCATTTTCCCGTCCGGACTGAACCGGGGTTGGACATCGTACGACGAGCCGCTCGTGAGCGGTGTTGCCTCGCCGCCGCTAATTGGCATCGTATAAATGTCGCCGAGCAGGTCGAACGCAATCCATTTGCCGTCCGGGCTTACGTCAACTGCCATCCACGTGCCTTCGGATGTTGTAAATTCAATATCTGCCGCAGGTCCATGGGTAACGGAAACATCCCATTTCGCGTCGCCTTTGGGCTGTGCGTTCAGAAAAGAAACAGATAGTGCAAAAAGGAGGAAATAACGTAAGAGCTTCATAGCGGAATCCTTTCATGAGGTCTGCTGATAGTATCGCTGTGGGAGAGTAACTTAAAAAGACGTGCGGCGGAAAGCAAGGTAAAAAATAATCCCCCGATGCTAAAAAATTGTAACCCCATCACTCGTATTTTTGACTTTTTGCCACTTAGTCAATACATTAGGGCATCGGCTGCCCGGGAACGACTCGTGATTGTCAAACGACCATATCGACTGTTTTATCCGCCACTTGTTCTCATGATATGTATGCTTGCCTTTCTCGCGGTAAATTTCGTGGCGTGCAGTAGTACAAAGATGAGCGGACTGAACAATCGAAGACCGATAGACCAGGTTATAGAAGAATTGAGACGAGAGGCGCGTTCGGGGATACATACGGATTGGAGCAAAATCAAAGAAATCCTCCCGATGAGAAAAGGACAAGAAGAATACATTGTCTTTCGAGTCGAGGGCATGAACAATTCCGGCAACAATGTATTTCCGGGGTTTAGGAGTGGTTACAGGATTGAAATAGAATATCTCGGCACGCCGTTTAAGCTCAACAACCGATAGTATTGATTCTTAGGGAGCATATGCGCGATGGACGCATACACCGTCATGGTCATTGTCTTAGGCGCGGGCATGATTTCAATGGGCGTCATGTTGTATAAAAAGATCAGCATTATTCGCTCGACGCCGGACGAAGAGAAGTCCGGCATGCATGCAGACATCCAACACAAGCTCCGCCAGCAACTTGAAGCGTTAGAGGACAATTCAGATAACAAGGATGAAAACGCTAAAATTACTTAGCGGCTTACAACTATGAACCGCATACTCAACAGCCTCGTTGTACCGTTAGCCCTTCTTATACATTCTGCGGCGGCACAACTACCTCCTTCAACCGATATCTGGCTGGTCCCAATCAAGATGGTTGGAGAGGTACTGCAGACGGGTACTCCAGAGAACATCACGCACAGGCCGGGGTACGATAACCAGCCGTCGTTTTTCCCGGACGGCTCGGCATTGTTGTACACCTCTCTTCAAACTAACCCGCCCGGTCCGCAAGCCCCGACACAAACGGACATTTTCCGCTACGATATCAAATCGAAACAAACGACGCGCGTCACCACCACTCCCGAAAGCGAGTACTCGCCCACCGTCATGCCGGGCGGAACGACGTTTTCCGTCGTTCGTGTGGAACCGGATTCAACGCAGAGGCTCTGGCAACTCGATATGGCTGGACAACAACCAGCAGTTATCCTCCCGGGTATAAAGGCAATCGGTTATCACGCGTGGATAAACCGGAGCACGGTCGCGCTCTTTGTTATCGGCAATCCCCTTACATTGCAAATAGCAGATGTCGGTACTGGTAACGTTGATACTGTCTTTTCAAACATTGGGCGTTCGATCCATAAGGTGCCGGGGAAAAATTCAGTCGGCTTCGTTCACAAGATTTCTGGAAACGAATGGTGGATAAAAGAACTCAGCGTTTCCTCGCGAACGGAATCGAAGGTCATGCAAACGATTGAAGGAAAAGAAGATTATGCCTGGACTCCTTACGGCTTTGTGGTCATGGCACAGGATTCTAAGCTGTTCATGTACAAAACCGGACATTTAACACAGTGGACGGAGTTTGCGGATTACTCGGAGAAGAACATCAAGAGCATCACGCGTATCGCAATCAGTCCAAACGGCGATTGGCTTGCGTTCGTGGCGGCGGAGTAAAACACAACAGGACGTAAACAAAAAAAGCCTGACCAAACGGTCAGGCTTTTTTGTTTGTACAATACAGACAGTAACGATTACATTCCACTCCACGGCGGTTTCACACCATTTGAGCGCGCGTAGGCAATGGACTGCCCAAGTGTTTCATGCTGATGAGTTGCCGCAAGCATAATCATGTCGAGCACCGTCATCTTGTTGCCGAAGAAATCTATTTCCCGACCAAAGTCGCTTTCAGGCACACTCTGAACGTAGTCGTTCACCGCTTTGAACGATTTTTTCATTGCATCGACAATCGTCGCCTTGTCGGTGGATGACTTTTCTAATTTTTCCATGTCGACACCTTCAGGTACTTTCGCCCCGATGAATGTCAGGATCCCGTAATTGCCGCGTGCGACATGCAGGAACGATTCTGCGATAGAGCGAACGCCTTCCGCCGGACGCCAGTTGTATTTGTCTTGCGGAATCGCCTCAGCCAACGTCACAAATTGATTTTCCACATAGTTCGACTGTTTCACAAACGCTCCC
>DASWKY010000291.1:0-3372 GCA_036396395.1 Bacteroidota bacterium
TTAAACCGCACGCGGCAGATGCCGTCCTTGCCGGGGGGAATTTTGCATCTGTGCCCGCACGCGTAGCACCGCACCCAGTCGTCAGGCATGGCGTGGTATAATTCGCCTTCCTTTGTATGCTGGGTCAGAAGCTCTTTGAGTGTGAGTGTTTCGGGCATAACGATTTCTCCAGTACCAAAGTACATGGAAGCAAATAGGGAAGCAAGTGGGTGTAGGGAAAGTATAAAGTAGCAAGTATTAATAGCTTTTTGTAGCTTATCATGATTTTCTATGAAAACACTCCAGCGCCTCCAGCACAAAAATACCAAGCTCGTTGCCGGACTGATGTCCGGTACCTCGCTCGACGGCGTTGATGCGGCGCTGGTGCGGATTACCGGCTCAGGCGCTTCTGCGAAGATGAAGCTCCTCACATTCGACACGTACCGGTTTCCGAAAGGCTTCCGCGAGTTGGTCCTGAAGAACTCCCTTCCCGGCGCGGGCAATGTCGATACGATAGCGCGGTTGAACATCCTCTACGCGCATTTTTTCGCAGACGCAGTGAAACGAATCGCTCGCAGGGCGCGCGTGCAGTTACCGAGCATCGACCTGATAGGCTCGCACGGACAAACGGTGCATCACCTGCCGAAGCCGCAGAGGATGTTCGGCAAGACGGTGCGCGCGACACTGCAAATCGGCGACCCGTCTACGATTGCGCAGTTGACGGGCATTCCCACGGTTGGCGATTTCCGTACCGCCGATATGGCGGTGGGCGGGCAAGGCGCGCCGCTCGCACCGTATTTTGATTTTGTGCTCTGCCGGTCTAAAACCAAGAACCGTATTCTGCTCAACCTCGGCGGCATTGCGAACTTTACCGTCTTGCCGAAGAACTGCTCCGCGCGCGCGGTCACCGCGTTCGATACGGGTCCCGCCAACATGCTTATCGACGCTATCGTGTGGAAATTTTATAGAAAAAAATACGATGCGGGCGGAACGCTCGCCCTGCGCGGGCGTGTTATACCTTCATTGCTCACGTGGATGATGTCGCACCCGTTTTTCAAGCGCACGCCGCCCAAATCAACCGGGCGGGAGGAGTTTGGAGCCGAGTTCGTTAGGACAGCACTCCGGCAGGCAAAGGGCATGAAGAAAACCGATATTCTTGCAACAGCGACAGAGCTGACGGCGTATTCGGTGTATGACCAATATCGCCGGTTTGTCGCCCGAAAATTAAGGGTTGACGAGTTGCTCGTGAGCGGGGGCGGCTCCTATAATAGAGCAATGATGGGGAGCCTTCGGCAACATTTTGCTCCGGCATCCGTCAAATCAATTGAAGATATCGGCGTCTCTTCGGACGCAAAAGAAGCGATGATCTTCGCCCTGCTTGCTAATGAGACGCTTGCTGAGAATCCGTCGAACATTCCAAGCGTTACCGGCGCAACAAAACACGTGGTGTTAGGAAAAATCTGTTTGCCGTAACTGTACATATTGAGCATATGAAAAATTTAAACAATGATGTCATTCCGAGGAATCTCAATCTTGAAACTGAATGGATATGCAAGATTCCTCGTCGCCTCGCCTGCCTGCCGGCAGGCAGGCTCCCTCGGAATGACATCCGTATTTTTTTTCGCTCTTGTGTTATTCTCGCCTTGATACATTTCTGTTTCCACTCTGCTCACGCCCAAAAAACGTTCACCATCTTCCATATCAACGACACGCACAGCTACGTGTATCCGTGGGGACCGAAGGTGAACGGCGTACCGCAGAGCGGAGCCGCGGCGCGGCTTGTCCAGCGTTTGAACGAACTGCGCGCGAGCGCCGTCAACCCCATCCTTCTGCACGGCGGCGACAGCTTTACGGGCGACATGATCTTCAACCGGTTCCTCGGGCGCGCGGAGTTCGAGCTGTTCAATACCATGGGCATGACGGCAATGGCGTTGGGCAACCACGATTTCGACATTCGTCCGTTCCGCCTAAAGAACGCCATCGTGCAATCCGGCGCGGCGTTCGACGTGCTCTCCGCCAACATTCAATACAATGCCGATACGAGCGGGCTGAACCAATACGTCAAGCCGTTCGTCGTCAAAACCATAGGCGACGTGACGGTAGGAATTTTCGGGCTGACAACAAGAACGACAACATCGTACGGCGAGACGGAGACGATCACCTTTGAGTCGGCGACTAACGCGGCGCGGCATATGGTGGATTCGCTCACCGCGCACAATGTCGACCTTATCGTCGCAGTCACGCACCTCGGCACCAGTGAAGACCGCCAGATAGCCCAGAATGTCGCCGGTATCGACGTCATCGTTGGCGGGCACTCGCACACACCGCTCTCAGAGCCGATATTGCAAGTCAATTCCGCAGGCGACACGACCGTCATCGTGCAAGCAGGCTCGAAGTGGCGGTATCTCGGCATGTTGACGCTAACACTCAACGGCAATGCAAAATCATGGACGTACCAACTCAGCCAGGTTGATGCGCCGATGCCAGAAGACCCGGCGTTCAGCGCGCTGTTGGAAACGTACCGCGACTCCATCAATGCGACGTACGGCAATCCCTATTCGGACACCGTCGCCGTGCTGACGGAAGAACTGCCCTCACGTAATTCTGCGTTGGGCGATTTGGAATCGCCGCTCGTCAATCTCGTCACCGACGCCTACCGCTACGCGACGAATACCGACGCCGCGCTCGAGGTTTCTTCACTCATGCGGCAGGATTTTTATCCGGGCGCAATCTCGACCGCCGAACTCCGCCAGACACTCTCCTGGGCGTACGACCCGGAACATGGCCTCGGCAAACGCATTTCTCTCGTGCACATGACCGGCGCGATGCTTCATTTTGTCCTTAATACCGCACTCTCCTTGTCATTCGATTTCTTCGGCGGCGGGGGCGGCGTACTAACGTTCCATGTTTCCGGCATGCAATATTCGGTTACGCCGTTCGGCTTCGTGGAAAATGTTTGGGTCAACAACGAGCCTTTGCAGGACAGCAAAATCTACCGGGTTGCACTCAACGAATTCGTCGCCGATTTCGCCAACCAATTCCCGATTATTCAATTCCTCAGCCGCGTGGATACGGCGTTCGGCGCGGACGCGGCGGCAAAGCAGTATCTCAGCTCACTGGGGACGTTCGACGCCGGCGTTATTCAGATGGGGCGCGTGTGGGATGCAACGAAAACATCCTCGCTCTCGTTTACTCCCGGAGATAACGAGGTCGTGATCGCTTGGGAACCGAAAGCCGACGTCGCATCTTTTAACATCTACAGAAAACAGGGCGCCGCGCCGTTCGTCAAGCTGAATTCAACGCCAATTACAACAACAGAATTTCATGACGCGACAGCCCAGCGCGGCGTTGCGTACTACTACCAGTTGGAAGAAATCCGCACGAACGGCTTGA
>DASWKY010000292.1:0-3734 GCA_036396395.1 Bacteroidota bacterium
CCTTCACGTTTCATTCAAGCACCTGCTGCAGAACCACGCTTCCTGTGGTTCTCTCCTCACTATTCCTTCCCTGCTTCAAATCGCCGCCACTCGTCCGCGTAGCGTTTCAATTGTTTGTCAGCACCTTGGAACACATCGCCCGCCTTCGTGCGGGTAAGAATTTCGATACCCTCCTCAATCGTCTTGATGGCGTAGACGCTGAACGTGCCCGCCTTCACCGCATCCACGACGTCTTCCCGAAGCATGAGGTCGGTGATATTCTGAGCGGGAATCATCACGCCTTGCTTGCCGGTGAGACCGCGCGCGTTGCACGTATCGTAGAAGCCCTCGATTTTCAGGTTCACGCCCCCGATGGGCTGGATTTCACCTTTTTGATTCACGGAACCTGTTACCGCGATATCCTGCCTGAGCGGAATTTCGGAGAGACTCGACAGGATTGCGTAGATCTCCGTCGAGGAGGCGCTGTCCCCGTCCACGCCGCCGTACGATTGCTCGAACGTAATACTCGCGCTCACAATGAGCGGCTTATCCTGAGCGAACGTACTGCGCAGGTAACCGCTGATGATGGCAACGCCTTTGTTGTGTGTAGGACCGCTTAATTCCGCCTCACGCTCAATATTGATAATGCCCGCCCGCCCGAGCGATGTTTTCGCCGTGATACGTGAGGGCTTACCGAAGGCGTGTTCGCCTATGTCGTACACTGAAAGCCCGTTCAACTGCCCCACCACCGCGCCGTCGGTATCAATAATAAATGTGCCGTCGTTGATAAGCTCCTGAATTTTTTCTTCGATAAGGTTCACCCGGTATATCCTCTCCTGCACCGCCCGCTCGACATGCTTGCGTGCCACACGCTCCGCGCTGTCTTTTGCCGCCCAATAATTCGCTTCACGGATGACGTCTGCAATAACATTGAAGCGGGTGGAGATTTTTTTCTGCCTGCCGGCAAGCCGCACGCCGAATTCCACCACCTTCGCAAGCGCCGACGCGTCGAACGGCTTCAGCTTCTCGTCATCACAAACCATCTTCGCAAAGTTAAGGTATTTCGACACCGCATCGCCGTTTTTCGTCATCTCAAAATCGAAGTCCGCGCGCACTTTGAAAATTTTCTTGAAGTCATCGTCACGGTAATACAACAATTGGTAGACCTCCGATTCGCCGATCATGATCACCTTCACGTTCAGGTCGATGGCTTGCGGCTTCATGCCCGTCGGCGCGAGGCCGAACGATTGCTCGTACGTGTGAATTTCCATCTTCTCGGTGCGGAGCGTGCGCTTCAAATCCTGCCAGACCCACGGCTCCGTTAACGTATCCAGAGCATTAAGCACCAGATAGCCGCCGTCCGCGCGAAGCAACGCACCGGCTTTGATTTGTGTAAAGTCCGTGCGCCAAATGCCGCCTTTTTCCTGCACACGCTCTATCGTTCCAAAAATATTCTTATACTTGGGATTTGTTTCGATGATAATCGGGATGTGCTCCGTTTCCGAATTATCCACCAGCACATTTACTTGAAATTCCATAAACTCGTCCCGTTCCTCATCCCGTTTCTCCTCTCCCTGCACCGGTATTTGCTGTGCGCGGCGAAACCGCTCGAGACTCTCCACGATGTTCTGGCGGACGTCTTCGAGGTATTGCAAGACTTTCTGACTCGTGTACGTTGCTTTCAGCACATCGACCGCCTCGGCGACGACGGGCATCACATGCTTCTCGTCAAGTTCTTCGAGCGACTCCTGCACGCGTTGTTCGATGTTCCGCAGTTCGCGAAACACAAGCGCCATTTGCTTTTCCAATTGGTCTTGCGTCTCGCGCAGTTGTTCGAAATCCTCCCGCTTCACCTCGCCCTTCTCCACCAACCCTTCCACTTGGTCGATATTCGTCGGGTTGCCGCCCACGATCGGCGCGATATCGGGACGCATCAGCGAACCGACTTGCACCTGAACCAGTTCAAAGCCGCGTTCCTTAACACGTTTCTCAAAATCCTGCAGGACGGCTTTTTGCCTGTCCTGAAAATGCTGGACCACCCCCTTGCGCGCCGATTGGTAGCGCTGACTTTCATACAACGCAGGAATATCGCGCAATAAGCCGTCAACGAGATTTTTCATATCCTCTTTGAGCGATTTGCCCTGCCCGGCGGGGAGCGAGAGGCTCACGGGCATGTCGGGATTCTTAAAATTATAAACGTAGCAATGGTCTTGGAGTTCAACGTCATTGTCTTCGAATTCGTGCAACAGCCGCTTAATGGTTGTTGTGCGGCCAGTACCCGAGACACCGGTAACGAAAATATTGTAGCCGAAGTGGTTCATCTCCAGTCCAACACGTAAAGCGCGTAACGCTCGTTCCTGGCCGATAATCTCGCGGCTCGGCTTAATGTCGTCGCTCGTCTTCACGCC
Source organism: Bacteroidota bacterium (assembly GCA_036396395.1). GTDB lineage: Bacteria > Bacteroidota > Ignavibacteria > UBA10030 > UBA10030 > JAKEEG01. The sequence continues at coordinate 2,388 of DASWKY010000292.1, forward strand.
CAGCGATGCGGGATCGCAGTACCAACGGAGCTTCTCGACGGGCAAGGGCTTATGCTCAATTGCAGAGTTGTGAGCGCGGAATGCAGATTGGGTTGGTCTTTTACGTTTTGATTTCATGTTATGCATCGCGGAATGACGAAAAGTGAGAAAACTCACGCGCAACGATGATACAGAAAAGATGAGGGAATTGCAACGAGGGGAAAAACCCAGCAGGTTTACGAAATCAGGTGGTCCAAGACCTCAACCCTCTGCACAATTTTACCACGTCTTGCGAATCGGATGTGCCTCGGTGTTGAAAATCACGCTCTCGAACGGCAGAGTGTCTTTCGGCGCGAAGAGGAGATACAGGTACTTCAACGTTTCAGCGAAGAAAAAACTCTCCATCGCGTCGCGTTTCTGTTTCGTTATGACGTCTTCTAATTCAGCGTAGCCGGCGTCCGCTTTGCAGTACTGCACGAGGTCGCGGAAAAACGTCTCGCCCATGCGTTTGTATTGTTCATCACCCGTATAATGGTAAAGATAGTATGCAGATTCGATAATTTCCGGGCGCAGGACATAACTCTTTGATGTGGCCGTCATGGTTGCGTAATCAATCCCCTCGGGCTCGATGCCGTGGAGAGTCCACATCTTGTAGCAGGATTTCTGCAATAGCCGGGCGCGTTCAAGGTCGCCGCCCATAGCGAGCACGGCGGGGAAGAACGCTTCCAATGAACCGAACCGCGTGCTCGTGCGTTTGCCCGTTTCCATTTCCACACGGCCGTACCACAGCTCACCGCGCACCGTATCCGCTACATGTTTGTTGACGGCGGCGATACTGGCGTCGTACATCAGCTTGCAATCCTGGTCGCCGAAGAGCTTCCATGCCTTGAGCAGATATTCATAGTACGAATCAATCGCTCCGCCGACGTGGCTTGAGGTGTTCGTCCACTTGCCCGTCACTACATTAACCCATGTACCGACAAGACCTATGTTCGAGCGCCTGTTGAAAACCTGTACCAGTGCTTGCTTGGCTTTATCGTAGTACTCCGGATTACCTGTGAGTTTGCTCAGCGTGCCGAACTCAAGGAGCGCAGTACCGATTTCCGCCGGATTGTTAACCGAGTCACGAATCGCGCCGGTCTGCAAATGCACGTAGCGGAATGGAATACCGGTGGGCGAGTCATAAATCGGCATCAGCCGGTCGCCTAAATCTTTAGCGAGCGCGAGAAAGCGCGGGTCGCCGTCCATCTGGTAAGCGGAAAGTAACCCGCCCAACAGCCTAATGATAATCTCAAACGCCTGCACCTCGATATTCTGGTCGAACGAAAGATTGCCGAGAATCAATTGTTTCGTTTCGGCGGCTTCGTC
>DASWKY010000293.1:0-1511 GCA_036396395.1 Bacteroidota bacterium
TCTTCACGTGATTCGCGCCGAAGTGATACGCAAGGTACTGGTAATTTGGAATATCATAAAGTACAATATCCGCCTGCTTTCCGACTTCAACACTGCCGACGGTATCCAACATCTTGAGCGCTGCCGCTCCGTTGAGCGTGCAGGCAGTGATGGCTTCTTCGGGCGTCATCTTCATCTGTGTGCAGGCGAGCGTCATCATCATCGGCATGGAGAAAGACATGCACGAGCCGGGGTTGAAATCGGTTGAGATGGCGACGGGCACGCCCGCATCGATAAGCTTACGCGCCGGAGCGTACTGGTGATTTAAAAAAAACGATACGCCCGGAAGCAGTACGCCAACCACGCCTCCGGAGAGGAGAGATTGGATTCCCGCGTCGTCAATATGTTCTAAGTGGTCGGCTGAAACGGCTCTCAACTCGCCAGCGAGCTTGGAGCCGCCCGACGGAGCCAGTTCGTCCGCATGTACTTTCAGCTCGATACCCAACGAGTGGGCTTTCGCCAATATTGTGTTGCTTTGCGCGACGGAGAAATATCCGGTTTCGCAGAACACATCGCAGAAGCGTGCCATGTTGCGCTTGGCAATGTAGGGGAGCATCCGTTCGCAGACGAGTTCGACATACGTATCGGGGTTGGATTTGTATTCCGGCGGGATGGCATGCGCACCGAGGAAGGTCGGCACGACCGTCATGAAATGTTCCTTCCCTAATTCGTTGATGGCTTCCATCATTTTGATTTCTGCATCCGGCTCCAGTCCGTAACCGGATTTGATTTCGACGGTTGTTGTACCGTGCTGAAGCATTGCATCGAGACGCCTGCTTGCGAGCCTCTTCAGGTCTTTTTTCGTTGCGGCGCGTGTTGCCGTAACAGTGCTGAGGATTCCGCCGCCCTGTTCGGCGATCTGCTGATACGTCTTGCCTTCAGCGCGCATCGCAAATTCGTTTTCCCTACTTCCTGCGAAAACGAGATGCGTGTGCGCGTCGACGAACCCCGGAAGCGCGACGAGTTCGGAGGCATCAAGAATATGCGCGTCTTCATGCAAGTTCGCGTTAAAATGCTGGTCTGCGCCAACCCAGCGAATCGTTCCATCCTCTATCAACACGGTCGCGTGTTCAAGGACGCCGACCTCGCGCATGTCCGCGCCGGATTTCCACTGTTTGCCGTTACCGGCAACCGTCACAAGCTGTTTAATATTTTTGAGTACGAGTTGCATTTTTTATCTCCTTCCCTCTTGTTAAGGAAGGGGCAGGGGATGGGTTCCGGTATTATTTCTTTTGCGCCTCAATAAACACGTACGCGCCCGTTATTCCAAAGGCGAGCATCTCATCGTCCATCTCATTGAGCATTTTCGCCGCATGGTACCGCCACCCGCTCGGGAGGCGCACTTTCGGCGCAAGGTAATACCAGAACGGACAAAAGGAAAACTGTTGCACGATTTCGAACCTCGCCCGGATGCTCTTTATAATAGAGCGTTGAGAGATTTCCTCAAACGGCGATTCGTGGTGCAACCCGCT
>DASWKY010000294.1:0-4316 GCA_036396395.1 Bacteroidota bacterium
TCAGTTCATGGATAACAACTCACAACGTAACAGGGGTATTAACCACTCAGCATAAAACCAGATTGACCTATGATTCAACATTTCATCAATAACGAATTCGTTCCCTCCGTCGGGGGGAAGTCGTTTGAGACCACTAATCCCACGACCAACAAACCGATCACTACCATTGCATCGGGAACCGCCGCGGACATTGAGAAGGCGGTCATGGCGGCGCGGAAGGCGTTTGACAACGGTCCTTGGCCCCGCATGTCCACTGAAGAGCGCGGTGTGTATCTCCGTAAGGTCGGAGATTTAATTATGAAGCACGCAGATGAAATCGCCGAAACGGAAATCGAAGACACCGGCATACCGGCGAGTCAAATTAAAAAGGGTGCGATTCCCCGTGCGGCGGATAATTTTTATTTTTTTACTGAACAGGCAAATAAACTCACGAGCGAAACGTTTCCTGTCGGCGACAGGTTTATGAATTACACCGTTCGCCGTCCCGTCGGCGTCGCTGGACTTATTACGCCGTGGAATACACCCTTCATGCTCGAGACCTGGAAAGTCGCCCCGTGTCTCGTCGGGGGCAATACGTGCGTGTTGAAGCCGGCGGAGTGGTCTCCCCTTTCTGCGGACAAGCTTGCTCACATCATACAAGAAGCCGGTATACCGCCCGGCGTGTTCAACATCGTGCATGGCTTCGGCGAAACTGCCGGCGCATCGCTTGTCGCACATCCGCAGGTACAGTTGATTTCCTTTACGGGCGAGACAACGACCGGCAAAGAAATCATCCGCAACGGCGCGAGCACGCTCAAACGATTCTCGATGGAACTGGGCGGAAAATCTCCCACAATTATTTTTGACGATGCGGATTTTGAGCGGGCGCTCGACGGGGCGGTGTTTCAGGTTTATTCTCTCAATGGCGAACGGTGCACCGCCGGCTCGCGGCTACTTGTGCAGCAGGGCATCTACGAAAAATTTGTGAGCGCATTGGAAGCGCGCGTAAAAACTATTCGTGTCGGCGACCCGCATGACGCTCAAACCGAGGTCGGTCCTTTGATTCACCCCGAACACTGGCAACGCGTGCGTTCCTATATGGATATTGCACGGCAGGAAGGCGCCAACATTGTTGTCGGCGGCGACCGCCCCGTTAATTTACAGCAGGGCAATTACTTCGCGCCGACGCTCATTACCGGCGTAACAAGCGAAATGCGAATAGCGCAGGAGGAAATCTTCGGTCCGGTGCTTGTCGTGATTCCCTTCAAAGATGACGATGATGCCGTACGTATCGCCAACGATGTACAGTACGGGCTGGCGGCGTATATCTGGACAAATAATGTTGCGCGCGGACAGCGTATCGCTGAGCGGATTGAATCCGGTTTGGCGTGGATTAACTCGCATAACGTGCGCGACTTGCGCACGCCGTTCGGTGGCTCGAAAAACAGCGGCATCGGCCGCGAAGGCGGTCACTATAGCTTTGATTTCTACATGGAGCTCTCGACGATCCATGTCGCACTTGGCAGTCACTACATCCCAACGATGGGAAAGAAGTAAGGAGAACGTATGTCAGGCAAACAACAGAACGACGGAAAAATCACTGGCTCGGGCGCGCGGCGCGGAGAGCACATCCTTAAGAAACTCAGCGCGAACTCTCCCGAAATCTATTACGCAGGCGAGCGCGTGAAAGACGTTACGACGCACCCCGCGTTTCGAAACGGCGTGCAAAGCCTCGCGGCGCTGTACGACGCACAATGGAAACAACCTGATGTGATGCTGTTTGATTCACCGAGTTCCGGTAAGAAAGTCGGACGCTCCTTCATGATCCCCAAAACGCACGACGAGTTGCAGAGCGTCAGCCGCATGATGAAAGTCTGGGCTGACGCGAGCTTCGGCATGATGGGCCGCTCGCCGGATTATCTCAACCGTGCGATGACGGCGTACGCCGCCGGCACGGACTTCCTCGTGCAGGCGAATCCCAAAGTCGGTAACAATGCTCGGCGATACTACGAATACTTGCGGGAAAACGATTTATGCCTCACTCACACGCTTATTACCCCGCAAGCAAACCGCGCCGTGAACACAGCGAAGCAAGCCGACCCCTATCTTGCCGCGCGCGTCAAAGAGGAAACCGATGCGGGTATTACAATCCGGGGTTGTCGGATGCTTGCCACACTCCCCGCCGCCGATGAAATTATGGTGTTCCCTTCGACATTGTTGAAGAATCAGGAAGAAGATGCACCGTACGCGTTCGGGCTGGCGATTCCCACAAACACGCCGGGATTGAAATTCCAGTGCCGCGAGGCAGTCGACTATGGACATTCGCGCTACGACCACCCTCTAGGCTCGCGCTTCGAAGAAATGGATGCTGTGGTCATATTTGACGATGTGTTCGTACCGTGGGAGAATGTGTTTTTGTACCGCGATGTGAAGAGTTGCAATGAAGCCTACGCGCGCACGGGAGCAATTGTCAACATGTCGCACCAAGTCGTAGTGAAAAACATCGCCAAAACGGAATACCTCCTCGGTCTTACCTCGCTCATGGCGCACACGATCGGCATTGAGACGTTCCAGCATATTCAGGAAAAACTCGCCGAGATTTGGGTCAACATGGAAACCATGAAAGCATTCCTACGCGCCGCCGAAGCTGACGCCGCTCTCGATGAATACGGCACGATGCGCCCTGCGTGGGACCCGCTCGATGCCGCCCGTAACCTTTACCCGCGCTTGTACCCGCGCATGGTGGAAATCATCCAGCAAATGGGCGCAAGCGGGCTTGTCGCAACTCCGACTGAGGCAGACGTAAAGGGTCCCCTTGCCGAAGAAATCAGGAATTACTACCAAGCCGCCCGCGCAGATGCGCATGAACGTATCCCGCTTTTCCGGCTAGCATGGGATACCGCACTATCCGCATTCGGGTCGAGGCAGGTGCTCTACGAGCGGTTTTTTTTCGGCGACCCCGTCCGGATGGCGGGCGCACTAACGGCTAACCACGACCGCACCGCGTATATGGACCGCGTGCGCGAGTTCCTCGCCCGCGCAAAAGAGGAAGCGGCAGACGAAGTATCGGTAAAAAAATAAGCCTTTATGCCTGATTCTTCTATCATCCTTTCCGTGCTTCGTCGTTTGTTGCTGGCACTTTTTGTCGCTGGAGTTGTCATTACGGGGACGGAACTGTTCCTGCTCGAACATACGGAAGAATGGCAGATCGCGCCGCTGGTCCTGCTTGCGCTAAGTCTTCTTGTGCTCGGATGGCACGCAATGAGCAAGTCACGGACAAGCATTCGAACGTTTCAAGCGGTCATGCTGTTATTTATCGTAGGCGGAATTTCCGGCATTGCTCTGCATTACAACGGTAACGTAGAATTTGAGTTAGAAATGTATCCATCTCTCAGCGGAATAGAGTTATTTTCAAAAGCCATGCACGGGGCATTCCCGGCGCTTGCGCCGAGCGCAATGATTCATCTCGGATTGCTCGGTTTCGCGTACACATTCCGGCATCCCTTATTAACAAATTCCAATAAAGAACAATCGTTTAGCAAAGGAGTAACACATGAACAGAAGTAGATTCGTCGTCATCATTGTCGTTTGCATTCTTTCTCTCTCGGCCGCCGTTCAAGCGCAGGTCGGCATTTCGCAGGGAATTCTCGACCCCAACGTTGCGACAGAAAAAGAATTGGTCGCTCTCCCACACATGAATGCCACCCTTGTGAAAGGCATCATGGACCAGCGGCCGTTTCTCAATATCCTGGATTTGAACGCATTCCTCAGCAAGACGCTCAAGAAAGCGCAACTGACCGAGCTGTACAGAAAAATGTTCATTCACGTTAATCTCAATACCGCATCGAAAGAAGAAATTCTTTTGATCCCCGGAGTCGGCAATCGTATGCTTCATGAATTCGAAGAATACCGTCCTTACAAAGCATTGGCTCAATTCCATAAAGAAATAGATAAATACGTGGACGATAAAGAGTTGGCGAGATTGGAACAGTACGTTTTCGTTCCTGTCAATTTGAATACGGCAAGCGACGAGGACATTCTGAGCATCCCCGGTACTGGCAAACGGATGTTGCACGAGTTCAAGGAATACCGACCGTACAAAAATATCGAGCAATTCCGGCGCGAGATCGGCAAATACGTCAGCAAACAGGAAGTCGCGCGCTTTGAGCGGTATGTGACGGTGAACTAAGACGAAAGCGGAATTCCATGAGTGAGACCATAGACCCGCGAGCGTATCGCCAAGCAGTCGGACAATTTGCGACGGGCGTTTCCGTGATTGCGACTGAAGCGGACGGGCAAATCCACGGCATGACGGCGAACGCACTCACCTCGCTCTC
>DASWKY010000295.1:0-1588 GCA_036396395.1 Bacteroidota bacterium
AAGCCGCCGTATCCGACGTTGATGACGTTCGGGTCGGCTTCCGAGACCTTGACGCCCTCTTCGACGGCGTCGAGCGACCTCCCGCCGCGGGCAAGGATTTTCCACGCGGCTTCATTCGCCGCGAGTCCGTGTTTCCATGTAGAAATGACAATTGGTTCCATAGGTTGGCAGTAAACCTACGAGGTTTCAAAAACCTCGCAGGTTTAGAAACGTACTACGAAATTTTCTTCCAAACTGTTTCGTCCTTTTTATCTTCCAGGACAATGCCGAGTTCTTTAAGCTGGTCACGGATCATATCAGAGACAGCAAAAAGCTTTGCTTTGCGCGCCTCGTTGCGGACCTGAATGAGAAGGTTGACCAAATCGGCTTCAAGGTTCGCGTTTGTTGTTGTACCAGCCGATTGTTTCTCGGAGATAATTCCCAATATCCCGCCGCCGTACTCCTGAACGAATTTTTCAACTGCCTGCAATGACTGAGCGGAAAATTTTGTTTCCAGACTCAAAGCCGCATTCACTTCTTTCGATAATTCAAACAGCACCGCAATCGCCTGCGGCGTATTAAAGTCGTCGTCCATCGCTTCCAAAAACCGCTTCTTGTATGATTCAAGGTCGATGGAAATCGCTGTCGCCCGTTTTTCCTGCTCGGCTTTTGCAATTTCAGCGCGGAGATTTCGGATCGTGTTCGATAGCTTCTCTAACCCGCCCTTCGCGCCTGCTAACGCTTCATCGCTAAAATCGAGTGTGCTTCGATAATGGCTCTGCAAGATGAAAAACCGCACCACGAGCGGGTCGTATTTCTTAAACGCATCCTTGAGCGTAATAAAATTATTGAGCGACTTGGACATCTTCTTGCCGTCCACCGTCACCATATTATTATGCAACCAGTACTTGGCGAACGGCTTGCCGGTCGCGCCAACACTCTGCGCAATTTCGCATTCGTGGTGCGGGAACTGGTTATCCAGTCCGCCGCCATGAATATCGAACGACTCGCCCAAGTATTTCATGGACATGGCGGAGCATTCGATGTGCCAGCCGGGGAACCCCTCGCCCCACGGACTCTGCCAGCGCATGGTGTGTTCAGGCTCGGCTTTTTTCCAGAGCGCAAAATCGGCGGGGTGGCGTTTTTCGCCGCGCACCTCGACGCGCGTGCCCTCCATCATGTCGTCCAAACTGCGGTTGGAGAGTTTGCCGTAATCGGGAAACTTCCGCACGTCAAAATACACGGAGCCGTTCGCTTCGTAGGCATATCCCTTGGCGATGAGCTGCTTGACCATTTCAATCTGCTCGGTGATATGTCCTGTTGCGCGCGGAGAAATATCAGGGCGCAGAACGCCGAGCGCGTCCATATCCTCGAAGTAACTGCGCGTATACTCCTCGGCGATCTCCATCGGGTGCTTGTGCTCGATTTTGCTTTGCTTAATCAGGCGGTCTTCGCCCTCGTTTGTCTCGCCGAGCAAATGCCCAACGTCGGTGATATTCTGGATGTACGTTACCTTGTAGCCGTTATATCGTAGGTACCGCCCAATGACGTCGAACGAGACGTAGCTCTTCCCGTGCCCGATGTGCGAGTGGCCATACACCGTAGGACC
>DASWKY010000296.1:0-3350 GCA_036396395.1 Bacteroidota bacterium
TTTGTAACAGGCAACGACAACCGATTTTTGACCGCCAATAGTTCGTACAGTTACTATCCGAACGGAGCGGTGGTCGATAACGGCTATATCTTTTTCAACGGAGGCTTCCACTTTAATCACTCCGGCGAACGGAAAGAACGTTGGATTGTCCTCGGGACAGGTATGCAAATGAAAGCCCAGACACGATGGGAAATTGGGGGCCTCGCGTTAAACGAAGAACAATTTAGGGGCGTATACTTTCCCAACGTCCCCCGTGCATTCATTTATTTTGAAACGACGCCGACAGGAAGCCTCAACTTCCGCATCAACGGGGACCTCGGTGAATTCATCTACCGGAGCGGGACACCCGTCGTCGGTACGGGACATAATATTACTCTCAGCACAACTATCAAGCCGACAGATAAATTTCAACTCAGTTTGAATTATTCACGCTCTAAGCTTTCCAGCAAAGCAACCGGCCAGTTATTTTTTGACGGTTATATTTCACGCGCCGTCGGCATCTACCAGTTTTCGCCCGAGTTCTTCATCCGGCTGATCGGTGAATACAACCAATTTGGTAACGCTCTTCAATTTTACCCGCTTGTGAGCTATAAACTCAATCCCTTTACCATTTTCTACGCAGGCTCGACGCACAACTTGCGTGATTTCGAGAATCCGCATGGCATTCAGCAAACCGAGCGGCAATTTTTCGTGAAACTGCAGTACTTGTGGCGTAACTAACGCCCTATGTCATAGCGGATTGACTCCTTCCGAACTACGCAGTATCTTGAACGCCAACGCGGGCACACGCCTCCGCGTGACTGGTAACCGCCCTCATACCGAGGTCTTCCATGCTCACACAGCGTCTCAAGAAACTCGCCATACTGTGTTGCTCCTGCGTTCTCACATGGTCGCTCCTTTACGCCCAGCAAGCTGAATATATACACTCGCTCATGCCTGTGCCGGCACAGGTTCAGTTTACGGGCAGTACGTTCCGGCTGACAGAATCCTTCAGTATTGACATTCACGGCAATCCCGACCAGCGGCTCTACTCCGGGATGACACGTGTCCTTCGGCGGCTTGCTGGCAGAACAGGTTTTTTCTTTCCACAAGACGTTCTTGCTCAGGGACAACAAGTCAAATCTCCTGCATTCAGCGTCGTTGTGAAACGTCGGGGTGAGATAAAACTCGGAGACGACGAATCCTACACTCTCTCAGTTTCAACAAAGGGCATATTTCTGACGGCGGAGACCGACATCGGCGCGCTACGCGGCGCGGAGACATTCCTACAGTTACTCGCCGCCGACAACGACGGCTACTACCTGCCGGGTGTTCGCATTGTTGACAGTCCTCGCTTTCAGTGGCGCGGGTTGATGATCGACGCCGCGCGGCATTTCATGCCGGTGGACGTCATCAAACGCAATCTCGACGGAATGGCGGCTGTGAAGCTTAACGTCTTCCATTGGCATCTGAGCGACGACCAGGGATTTCGAGTTGAAAGCAACGCCTATCCATACTTGCATGAACGCGGGTCGGACGGCATGTACTACACGCAAGCGCAGATACGCGACATTGTCGCGTATGCCGCCGAGCGCGGTATTCGCGTGGTCCCGGAATTCGACGTACCCGGTCACACTACTGCGATGATTTTTGCCTACCCGGAATTAGGCAGTGGTCCCGCCCCGGACAAGATAGAACGCAACTGGGGCGTATTCAATCCCGTACTGAATCCTGTGAACGAATCCACGTATGAATTTCTCGACCGCTTCATCGGGGAAATGGCAACGCTTTTCCCCGACCCGTATTTTCACATCGGCGGAGATGAAGTGGAGCATGGCGGAAAAGTGAAGCATTGGGATGAGAATCCGGAGATTCAATCGTTCATGCGGCAGAACGGGTTGAAGAACAACAAAGAGCTGCAACGATATTTCAATGAACGATTACTTCCCATCGTGAAGAGATACAACCGCAGAATGGTCGGGTGGGACGAGATTTTGCAGGAAGAAATGCCCAAGGACATCATTATCCAGTCCTGGCGCGGGCGCGAGTCGATGGAGAAGGCGGCGAAACAAGGATTTCAGAGTATTCTTTCGAGCGGATATTACATCGACCTCATACGGCCGACAGAGTACCACTATCTCAACGACCCGATACCCCTTGACGCTGAGTTTCCACTAGAGTTACAACGAATGGTGCTCGGCGGAGAAGCAACCATGTGGGCTGAATTTGTATCGTGGGAAACCGTCGACTCGCGCATCTGGCCCCGTATGGCGGCGATTGCCGAGCGGTTTTGGTCGCCGCAAACCGCGCGAGACGTGAACGATATGTACCGACGGCTTGATATGATCTCTCTGCAACTCGAGGAACATGGTCTAACGCATGAAAAAAACTACGACGTATTGCTCCGGCGACTGGCGCGCGGAAACGATATTGAGGCATTGAAAACACTCGTTGATGTGTTGGAACCGGTTAAAAATTATAACCGGAATAATCTTAAGCCTCAGACCTCGAGTTCTCCTCTTACACGCGTTGTCGATGCGGCACGGCCCGATGCAAGAGTCGCGCGAAATTTCCGCACGAGTGTCGACGAGTTGCTTTCGGGTGAAAAAAATAAACAGCCAACTATCGCAACGCTACGGACCCGACTTGAACGCTGGGAAAAAAATCACGCGGAGTTCATGAAGCTCGCCGACCGCTCACCGGTATTAAAAGAGGTCGAATCTCTCTCTGCAGATTTTGCGAAAGTCTCCCGCCTTGGGCTAGATGCTTTTTCATTACTGGAAACGGGGCGGCGTGAAAGCGAGCAGTGGGGAAAAGGAAAATTAGAAATTATTCAACAGGCAGGCGTTCCGCGGGGTCAGACGGAGTTGATGATACTTTCCGCCATCGAAAAGCTGGTGTATGCGGCGAGCGCACTGCCGCCGCAAAGCAAGTAAGTTATGCACGTTATCCTGCAACATGATTGATACTCTTCCGCTACACTTGTATTTTTCCCCGCACTTCTGTATACTTTAGACCACCGACTTTTCGTTCACATACCAAAAGGAGGCACGTATGGCAACGCAACGAGTTACTGTTCTTAAAGCCAGTCTGAAGAACCGGGCTGGCGCTCTACTCAACGTGATGGCGGCGTTGAAGTCCAAGAACGTTGGGTTGACCGGTCTGTGGGGCTTTTCCAAGTCAGGTGGGAAAGCAGATTTATATGTCGTAGCGAAAAACCCTGCAAAGGCACGTGCGATCCTCAAGAAAGCTCGCGTCTATCGAAGCGAAATGAACGCGTTTTCCGTAAAAGGAAAAGACCGCGCTGGCGCACTGAATAGTACGCTCGGAAAACTTGCGCGCAAACGCGTTAATATTAATGCCGTCCATGC
>DASWKY010000297.1:0-3770 GCA_036396395.1 Bacteroidota bacterium
ACAGACTGCGACGATGAGAGCGCGTCGGTCGGTTGCGGTGTTGCCGTGACAATCACACCGGGGAGCTCGATGGAACTCTGTGACAAGACAACCGCCAACTCGATATTCTCTGAGAGTGTAATCGTACGTATTTCTTTCTTATAACTTACAAGGCTGAACTCAACCGTATAGACCCCGGGACGCAAATCCTGTAAGATAAATCTTCCGTCTTCGTCCGTCACCGCGCCGCGATGCAAAGCGGGTAACGAAACGTTCACCAGCTGAAGCGGAGTTTGTTGTTCATCAACAACTCGCCCCGAAATCGTTTGCGATTCTGCTGAATAAAAAAAAACAAGCAAGACAACAAATAGTGGCCCATGAAATTTTCGCATGATTTCCTCCAATTTAACCTTATGAAAGTAGACAGCCCCAGCATCTGAATATTCTGAGGACAAGGAAACTCACAAAGTGAAAAAGTTAGGAGACCTGCGGAGGACCGCGTTTTGACTCGGTAAGGAGAGAGGGGGACAGGCAGACGACTTGAGCATCGTTCGATTCTATATACTCAACCGTGAGGTTGGGCCGAAACGTATCGATGGCAAGCGCCAAAGAAAGACTCAGAACCCTGCAGCTCTGAACACAGTGAAAACGAACGTCGAGAGGTTTGTGCTGTTCTTTGTCGTTACAATCGTGGCTTTGGAGTGAGGGGGTCGAGTTGAACCCTGCGCCAACAAAATGTGAGTGCCCGGCGTCGCCGAATGAGAGTCCGCCTAACAGCCAGACAATACTCAGGGCGCATATATATTTTCTCAATCGGTCACTCATGATGTTTGAATATAGTGCTCCGCACGATAAAATGCAATGAAACTTTTGCAACATAAACCGCCTTTTGGCAGGCGATGGAACAGTATTCATAACATTCGTGTTAGAGTATTGGTTTCGGGCACGTTGCATTTCACTCATTCTCACAGTACCTTGTGTATTATTTTAGGAGGTTATATTATGAAGCGTTTTATACTTTGCTGTGCACTCTTGTATACAACGGCCACGTTGATGGCTCAATCGCCTGCCGTTTCAGAATTAGAAATCGGCAAGCCCGCTCCCGCGTTTGAGCTTCGGTATGCAACGAAGGATTCCATTGCGCGTACGCCGCTCAAACTCAGCGATTTCCTCGGCAAGCGCAACGTTGTTCTTGCCTTTTACCCTGCGGACTGGAGCGGCGGCTGTACAAAAGAAGTCTGCACCATGCGCGATGACTTTAACAATCTCGATAAGCTGAACGCGGAAATCCTCGCCATCAGCGGGGACTATGTCTTTTCACACCACGAATGGGCGAAGCATCATAACTTGCCTTTTAAGCTCTTGAGCGACCATTTTCACGACGCCGCGAAAGCGTACGATAGCTATAACGAACAATCCGGAATGAACAAACGAACAATGTTCGTCGTCGATAAGCAGGGTATGCTCGCGTATATTGACCTGCAATACAGTGTTGCCGATAACGAAGACTTCAACCGGCTTAAGGAAGCATTAGGTAAACTACAATAGATGAACCTCCTCTCCAAGGAACACAGCGCGTATCTGCGCTCGGCAGAACACCAGCCCGTGCATTGGAACCCGTGGGGCGCAGAAGCATTCGAACGCGCTCGGGAAGACAACAAGCCTATCCTCTTAGACATCGGCGCAGTGTGGTGCCACTGGTGCCATGTGATGGATATGGAGAGTTATGAGAGCGAATCCATCGCGGCTATCATCAACGAAAAATTCGTTGCAATAAAAGTCGACCGCGACGAGCGCCCGGACGTTGATGCGCGCTACCAAGCCGCCGTGAGCGCAATCAGCGGACAAGGCGGCTGGCCCCTGACGGCGTTCCTGACGCCGGACGGGCGCGTGTTTTACGGCGGCACATACTTTCCTCCCGAAGACCGTCACGAACGGGCAGGGTTCGCCCGTGTTCTCACCATCATTTCTGAGACCTACCAGAAGGAACGCGACAAGGCGCTTCAGAACGCGGACGAGGTTGACCGCATCGTTAAAAATTACCTTGGAAGACAAAACGACGAAGCGGAGTTGAGCGATACGTTGATCGATGCGGCAATGAACAACATCTCGCACGAATTCGACGTCCGCTACGGCGGATTCGGCGGCGCGCCGAAATTCCCCCACCCTTCTACAATCGAACTGCTTCTCACCCGCTATAACGCCACACACGAACAATGGATGATTGACACTGTCACAAAAACTCTTCGCTCCATGGCAAACGGCGGCGTGTACGACCAATTGGGCGGCGGATTTCACCGGTATAGCACTGATGAAAAATGGCTCGTCCCGCATTTTGAGAAAATGCTGTACGATAACGCACCCTTGTTGAAAAATTATACACACGCGTACCAAGCAACCGGTGATAAGTTCTACAAAGACATCGCGCTGGATATCGTCCGGTACGTCAACGACACTCTCTCCGACCGAAACCGAGGCGGCTTCTACGCAAGTCAGGATGCCGATGTCAGTTTCGGTGACGATGGTTCGTTTTTCACATGGACTCTCGCCGATGCGGCTCATGTTTTGTCCGGCGATGAATTGGACGTGCTGAAGCTTCACTACAATATTTATGAGCGCGGCGAAATGCACCATGACGCCGCTCAAAATGTCCTCTTCATCGATAACGGCGTTGAGCAGATTGCGACAATCACGCGTAAACCTCTTGAAGAGATACAACGCCTGTTGACAAGCGGTAACGCAAAGCTCCAACAAGCGCGGGCACAACGTAAAGCGCCATTCGTTGATACCACAATCTATGCAAGCTGGAATGGGATGATGGTTTCAGCCTATCTGCACGCATACCGCGCATTCGATAATACCGATTGCCTCTCGTTCGCGCTCAAGACGTTGGAAAGAATTCTTGCAGAGCACACGACCGCGAGCGGCTTGCTCTCGCATCGGGCAACCACAATCGCCATAGAAACATTCCTCGACGATCAGGTTGAAATTATTCAAGCATTGCTGGACGCCTATGAAGTAACGGGAAAAGAAGTCTATGTAAACAATGCCGAACGGTTGATGAAACATACAATGGGTTCTTTTTGGGATACCGAATTCGGTGGATTTACAGACACTCCGGCAAACGCACTTGCTCTCGGCGCGCTTCAGATCAAACATAAACCGATTCAAGATTCCCCCACCGCCAGCGCCAACGCCATAGCCGTCATTGCACTGCTTCGCCTCTATACTATTACCGAGAAGCCGGAGTATCGCGACCTCGCCGAAAAAACACTTCGATACTTTGCAGGCGCGGTGAAAAATCAAGGGGTCTTTGCGGCAACGTATTTTCTCGGACTGGATATGTTCCTGAATCCCCCGCCCCACATGGTCGTCCTCTCGCCGCACGGAGATACACTTGGAGAGACATTATACCGCGCTGCTCTCTCGGCATACATACCTAACTCGATAGCCTCCTGGATTGACCCAAGTATGAGCTCTCTTGTTTCTCCAACAATCAAAAGCATGATTGATGTCTACGAAAAACCTGTAGCGTACATTTGTTCGAATTTCGTATGCTCTGCTCCAAACTATGACCTGCAAACACTTCACCAAACACTATATACTCACCATCGAAAAGCGGATATCGTAGCATGAGCGCCGAGTACAAACCTATCACTTGCGATATCTACGATATTTTCGAAGTTGCGGCAATGCGCAAAAAGAGGCTCATTCTTACCATTGAGAACAAGGAGCAAGAAATTCTCATTACTGATGTGTACGCCAAAGGGGCGGAAGAATTACTTGACGGC
>DASWKY010000298.1:0-3903 GCA_036396395.1 Bacteroidota bacterium
TGCCGGAGCCTTCGATCAGCTTCACGCGTGCGACGGCAGTTTTACGCCGGCCGACATAGATAATAGAACGCATTGTTGACATAGTTTCTTCCTTGCGGCTTAGACTGCGAACGGCTTGGGCTGTTGAGCTGAGTGGGGATGCTCCGCGCCGCGGTACACTTTCAATTTCTTGAAAATCTGTCTGCCCAACCGGTTGTGCGGTAACATGCCTTTGATGGCGTGTTCGAACACGTATTCGGGCTTCGTTTTGATTAAGTCGCGGAACGACTCGAACTTTGCGCCGCCCGGGTATCCGGAATTTCTGTAGAGCTGTTTCAACTCCTCGCGCTTGCCGGTCACAATAACTTTTTCGGCGTTGATCACGACGACGAAATCGCCGAGGTCGAAGTTCGGAGTGAACTGCGGCTTGTGTTTCCCGCGCAGGAGCCGCGCCGCTTGCGTCGCGATTCTGCCGAGCGTCTTGCCGCTCGCATCAATCAGATGCCAGTTCTGCGTAACTTCTTCGGGTTTAAAAAATCGTGTTTTGGGTGACGTTTCCACTTCTAACCTCCACTTTCGCGTAATGCACACACATTATCGAAAATTATTCAGTCTATAAAGATACCGGAAAAACGGGAAAAAGTCAACGGGAAATTGAGGGGAACATTACACAGCCTTCTCCGCATGGTAGGAACTGCGCACGAGCGGACCCGACTCAACGTGCTTGAAGCCCATTTCCAACCCGACTTCTTTATACATCTTGAATTCATCCGGGTGCACGTAGCGGTCAATCGGCAAATGCTCTTTTGTGGGTTGCAGATACTGCCCGATGGTGAGAATGTCGCAGTCCACCGCGCGGACGTCCTTGACCACGTCCAACACTTCTTCGGGCTTCTCGCCAATGCCTACCATCAAGCCGGTCTTGGTGAGGAACCCCAGCTTCTTCGAACGCTCCAACACTTCCAACGACTGGCGGTAATTTGCCTGTGGGCGCACGATGCTGTACAAACGCGGCACCGTCTCGAGATTATGATTGAGCACATCGGGATGCGCATCGAGCACAATACGTAGCGCTTCTTCGTTGCCTTTGAAATCCGGTATCAGCACCTCGATGCGACAGCCGGGAATGCGCCGGCGAATTTGCCGAATCGTCTCCGCGAAAATCGGCGCGCCGCCGTCTTTACGTTCATCGCGGTTGACAGAGGTAATCACAGCATGGCGCAAGCCCATCTTCTCTACTGCTTCCGCCACCCGGTTCGGTTCGTCCCAATCGAGCACGCCGTCGGGCCGCCCGGTTTTCACGGCGCAGAAGCCGCAGGAGCGTGTGCAGGTATCTCCTAAAATCATGAACTTCGCCGTGCCCGCGTTCCAGCATTCGCCCATATTCGGGCATCGCGCTTCCTCGCACACCGTGTGCAGTCGTTGGGAATCAATGAGGTTCTTCAGCCGTGCGTAATTTTCTCCGCCGGGAATTTTCGCTTTCAGCCATTCCGGGCGACGGGGCGCGGGCTGGGGAGTGCTGACCGGTATTTCGTCGATGATGAATTCCATTTAGAACGCCTTGCCGAAGTCGTAGTTCTGAATGTTGTAAATGATTTTTTCCTGGAATTTTCCGCCAAGCTCGCCGTCAATAATACGGTGGTCGAACGATAACGTAAAATACGACATCGAGCGTATGCCGATGGAATCGTGACCATCCGCGTCGGTTATGATGACCGGGCGTTTCTTAATGGCGCCGATGCCAAGAATCGCCAACTGCGGCTGGTTGATAATCGGCGTGCCGACAATGGTGCCGAAGACGCCGTAGTTCGTGAAGGTGAATGTGCCGCCCTGAATATCGTCCGGCACAAGCTTGCGGTTGCGTGTCCGTGTGGCGATGTCGTTGACCGCTCGCGCAAGTCCGAGAAAATTCTTTTCTTCCACGTTCTTGATGACGGGCACAAGCAATCCCGTCGGCGAAGCGACAGCCAAGCCGAGGTTGATGAAGTTTTTCAGAACGATATTATTGCCCTCGATGGATGCGTTAATGAGCGGATATTCCTTTAAGGCTTGAACAATGGCATCGGCGAAGAAATGCGTGTACGTGAGCTTGAAGCCTTCCTGCTTCTCAAACTCCGCCGCTCTGCTGTTGCGGAAATCCACCACCCGCGTAACGTCGCACTCCGAGATGGCGGCGACGTGCGGCGATGTCTGCACACTGCGGACCATGTGCTCAGCCATTTTCACTTGAACATTATCCATCCGCACCACTTTGTATTGCGGGGCGGGATACTTCTTCAGCAATTCCTTCTCATCGACCCGCTTCAGGTGTGCTTCCGGGCGATATGCAGGAGCGGAAGGAGCTGCGGGTCCTCGTGATGTTCTCGTCGTCACATACGCGAGCACGTCTTTTTTCGTCACTCTCCCGCCGATGCCGGAGCCGGAGATACGTTCTAATTCTGCGGACGCAATGCCTTCCTTCTTCGCAATGGTGCGAACGAGCGGCGAGTAAAATCGGTCGCCGTCGCTCCCGCTTGAGCTAACCGTTTCGCTTACTATCGCGGGCGCAGAAACAGCTTGCTCAGGTTTAGCAGGCTCAGCCGCAGGCTTTGCCGCGCTCGCCGCAGGCGCGGAGGTATCGACTTTCGCCGCCGAAGCATCTGTCTCAATTCTCGCAATGACCGTGCCGACTTCCACCGTCTCCTGTTCAGCCACGATAATCTTCGTGAGGATGCCGCTCGCCGGCGAGGGGATTTCGGAATCCACCTTATCCGTGCTGATTTCCAGAATGGTTTCGTCCTTCTGGATTTTATCGCCCGGCTTCTTCATCCACCGAAGGATTTTGCCTTCCTGAATACTCTCGCCCATCTTGGGCATGATCACGTCAACTTGCATTGTCTGCTTTCCTTTGCAGTTAGCTGGTTACTGTCTCAAAGGCAATTTGAAATTGTTCCGATGCAGGAAGAGAATAATTGAGTTTCTCAAAGCCAATAACCTTCCCAGAATTGTTTTTCATCAAAACAATCTCTTCTCCTGTTTCTTCAGAAATATACTCATCATGAGGATTCCCAAACCACACCGTCAAGGTGCTTGCTTTGCGGTCGTAATATACTTTTACTTTTTCCATATTCGGTCCCCCTCTTTGATAGAGTCAGTCGGGTAAGCTGTTATTAAGAAACCATCTCCATTAAGCTTTTTAGTAACGGCACACAACCAACGATTGGGTCGTTCTTGCCGATAAAACATAAAGACCTTTGAATCAGTTCTGCTCCTCCTAATTTCATCTGGGTCTTCCAAAGCTGCTCTAACACTTATTTCTTTTCCTTGAAGAACTGGGTGCTTAATCGTTGAAATAATGCTCCAAGATTCGCCAGATACCTAAACGATAAAACCAAGCCTTGTTTGCACTTCAAATAAAATGAAGTCAGGCATGTTTACATTCTCACTACATTATGATTTCTTCCAACGAACCTCAAATGAGGCCATCTTTTTTCAACTCTGTTATGACTTCATCATGAGATTTGGTTGGTTCTTCTCTTCGCTCAGCAATGACTGCGAGATCTTCAATATCTTCCATCAGTTCTTCAAATTCTTCTACTGTGAGGATAACGCCGGTCTTATCCCCTTTCTCATTGAGAATGTACTGGACATTCATGTCTCTTGGATTGGTCATAGTCTCCCTCTTTAATACGCCGCCAATTTTTCCAGTGCGGCGAAGATTTTGCGCTCGTTGGGAAGCATGGCGTCTTCGAGCGGCGGGCTGTAGGGCACGGGCGTATCCAGCGCGCCGACGCGCATCACGGGACCGTCCAGCGACTCGAAGCAATTCTGCGCAATCAACGCGGCAATTTCCCCGCCGAACCCTGCCGTGATCGTGTCTTCATGCACAACGAGCACTTTACCGGTTTTTCTCACCGATGTATAGATTGTCTCCGTGTCGAGCGG
>DASWKY010000299.1:0-4581 GCA_036396395.1 Bacteroidota bacterium
TCTTGAGGAGCGCCGGAGAAGGACGAGCAAAACAGCGTTACGGCATGTCCGCGCGCGGCGATGCGTTTGAAGATTTCGTGCAAATGGACTTCTGCGCCGCCGCCCAAAGGGTTCCGGATATCCTGCCAGTTCAGAACGAGGATCTTCATGGAAAATTATTTTTTGGCGATGACGCCTATAGAAATGCCGGTGTAGAGCGGCAACGACGTGCGCCACAAGGCTTCACGAACGTTCGCTCTGAGCTTCGATAATGGTTTGATTGGCTGGGGATACAGCGGAAGTTGAACTCCGATTTTCTTCATCACTTCGCGCGTGACGCGGTAGAAAAAACTTGGGTACATCCACTCCCCGTAGGCATTCACCGGATGCATCCCCAGTCCGCTCAGCACCCCGCGCAATTCGCCTATGGAAAACGACCGTTCCCATCCGGCAAACCACCTATTCATCGCCATCAGTAAGTGTTTCGCGAGCGTGTAGATATGGTAGCGCTGGGGTACGTCCACAAGAAGCAAGCCCCCCGGCTTCAGCACGCGGATATTTTCGCGCAACATCGCTTCGGCTTGCGCCGCGCGAAAATGTTCAAGCAATCCCTGATGAAAGACGATATCGAACGTCTCGTCGCGGAACGGCAATTGAAATGCATCCCCGCCGATAATACCGACAGGGATGTGATGTTCGTCTGCAATAGATTTGAGAATGCGGAGGGAATGTTCTGCGTAATCGAGCTGAACAACAACGGCGCCTTCTTCGACGAGAGGAAAGCTATCGCGGCCCGTTCCCGCGCCGATTTCCAGAACACGCTTTGCTTTCAGATCAGTGACGGCTGAGAGGTTACGGACAATCCGGTCGGCATTTGAATACACCTCGGCGACGTCGCTCTTTTCCTGCCAGAAGGTTTCCCAATGCGAACGGCTGGAAGTTTTGTCGCCAGATTCACCCGCCATCTACTGCTTTCCTTTTGATGCCTCTGCGGCGGCGCTGTCGTTCCGCGCGGCTTGGGCACGCAGAGTTTCAATCTCGCGTTTGCGCTCAGCGACGAATTCATCCACCCCTGGCACAAGCGGGTATTGTTGTTTTATCGTTTCCAAGAGCTTAGATGCATCATCAAACATATTTCGTAACACATAGACTTGCAGAAGGACAAGGTACGGATGGTCGCGCGAAAGCTGTTCGGTCGTTCCCTGTTCAACAATGGGGGTAATCTCGTCAATCAGTTCCTGCATAAATTGTTGGAACGTCGCCTTGTCGCCCGCGAACTCGTAATAATTCCCCACCACAAGTTTCAGCCGGTGTTGCATCGGGTGGATACTGCGCGGGAGCACTTCTTCCATTCGCCGGAGGACGCGTAGAACGTTTTCAGGCTGGTTGAGGACGTTCAGATAGTAACCCGCTGACGCGAGAAACGCCTGGCGGTAGTTGCTCATCATACGGCGCGATTGGTCGTCCAGATGCACACTACCATCATCCAGTTGTCGCCAGAGAAATCCCAATTCAGGCGTCTGTGCAGGACTTGTGCGGTCCACGAATAAATGTTGCTCCATGCGATTGGGGTCGCTGTTCGTCCACGAAGACGTTTGGCGCTTCGGCAATAGTTTAAATGCCAAACCGTCCCAGTGGAGAAACTCCTGCAAGCCGATTTTACTGCCGTCCGCCACCGTCATAGCGAAATAAATCGGCCGCTTCCAGTTAGTGGTTTTTACAATGTCGTACACCAGAATATCCTGCACCATCAAGCCGCTGTACTCTCCGTACTGAAGTGTCGCGGGGAAGAAGAACGAAACTACTTTCCGATTGGTAATGGACGTATCCTTGATGGCGTATTGATCAATGACTTCCGCCGGGACCGGTATTTCATACTGCTTTGCTTGATACGGAAAGAGTGGCTGGACGTTTTCGATCATTCTATCCGCCAAACTAATCGGGACTTTTTTGGCGCCGTACGGCTCTTGATTCTTGAGCTGGTCGATGTACCAGTTCGTATTCAACAAGCTGAGGCATATCACACGCACATCGCGCCGAATCCCTTCCACGTCCTGTAGATACCACAACGGGAACGTGTCGTTATCGCCGTTCGTGAAGAGAATCGCGTCCGGCTCAAGGCTCTGGAGCGTATTGTACGAATAATCAAACGGGACCCAGTTACCCGAACGGTTGGCTTCGCTGAAATTCGCGCGGAACATATTAACCGGAGCCAACGCGAAAGCAACGACAAGAATACCGTACACGACAGGCTGGAGGTTTTTTGATGTGCCGAGTTTTTCTTTCGCGGCGTCGATCAGCGCGAGAACGCCCATGCCGATCCATAACGAAAAGATAAAGAACGAACCGACGTAGAAATAATCACGTTCACGGGGCTGTGGCTCCTGCATATTAAAGTACAAGACCAAGATAATGCCTAACAAGAGAAACACCGTCGTGCCGACAAACGCCATTTGTTTGTCTTTTCGCCAGTGGTGGTACGCTCCAACAAGAGCAAGGAAAAACGGTATCCCATAGAGTTTCTTCCAGTCAACACCCGCTTCCTGCCAATCCCCCGCCGCGCCGATGAAATTCCAGCCGAGGTAACGCAGGTACATGTGGTTCATTTGATAACGCCAGAGAAAATCCACGTCGCTGGTGTAGTTGGTATAGATTCCCTGGTGCTCGGGCTGGTCGCTGTATCTGCGTTGCATGAAAGGCGCTGTGCCGTACTGTTCGCGGTTCAAATAGGAGACGAGGCGCGTCAGATTGTTAGGATTGTTTTCGTTCATCGGCGGCTGGGCGTTCGCCCGAATGTACACAACCGCATACGTCGAATACCCAAGCACAATCAACACAAACGAGAGCAGGGCGACATTGACGATCCGGCGATGCGTTCTTGCGGAGTGATAAATCCCGAAAAGCGCGCCTAACACCGCAATAATCGGTATGAACGTGAACGCAACGCTCTGCGTCCCGCCCAACTCGCCGTCCAACAACGACGGGAACCATTTTACCACGCCCGGGTATATCACCCCAAACACAAGTACACTGACAACACCGAACTTGATGAATGATTCGATGGAAAATTCATAATGACGGAAGTAAAACAACAGCATAACGGCAAACAGTACCAGCAACGCCAGTAAGTGTACGCCGACGGATAATCCGATAAGATAGGCAATGATAAGAAGATAGACGTCGCTCCGCTCCCATTCGGCGCGTTCATACCAGCGTAACGCCAGCCAAAGAGTGGAACTTACAAACAGCATACTTAAACCGTATACTTCTGCCTCAACGGCATTAAACCAAAACGTCTTGCTGAACGCCAACGACAGTGCGCCGATTACCGAGGTTCCATAGACAGCTACACGGTCTATCGTCGTTTCCGGTTTTCCACGCCACATCGAGATAAACCGAACGGAGATTAAATACAGAAACATCACGGACAGTGCGCTCGAGAGGGCAGAAATAAAATGCATCCGCACAGCAATGTCGGGCGAAATAGGCAACAGCGAAAAGATACGGCCTATCAACAGGAACAACGGCGCCCCGGGCGGGTGGGGAACCTGAAGTGAAAACGCCGCCGCACTAAATTCGCCGACGTCCCAAAAAACCACCGTCGGTGGCAGGGTAAAAATATAGCTAATGAGCGACGCCGCAAAAACTCCAACGCCGATAAATCTGTTTATTTTTTTATGTTCCATTCATTCCTCGATGGTTAAAAACGCACACGGGCACGGTTAATCTATTATGAAAAGCATAGAACTGCAAGCATTTTCAGGAAAGGAAGGAAGAGCAAATCTCATCGCACAGCAGATACCCTTTGGATGTCAGCCGGAACCGGTCACCCTGCAGAATGGCGAGACGATCGCGCACAAGGTCATCAACAGTGCGGCGGTGCGTTGTCAGCAAGTCGGTGTTATACCGTCTGCGGAATCCCGCGACGTCGATGCCTTCACTGCGAAGTCCAAGAAACACTTCTTCATTGCGCAGTTGTTCAAGATTCAACTGTTCGTCCCCGGCAACCGGCAGGGTACCTTGTTCAAGCCGCGTGGAATACTCCACCACGTTCGCGACATTCCACCAGCGGCGCCGCGACCAAAATGAATGCGCCGAGGGACCGAAGCTCAGGTAATTGCTGTGGTTCCAGTACATGCCGTTGTGCCGCGATTTGAAACCCTGCCGGGCAAAGTTCGACACTTCGTACTGCTCGTAACCGTGCGAGACAAGAGTGTGGATGGTGAATTCATACAATTCTGCGTCTGTTTCCGCGCTGAGCGGAGTCACTTGTTTCGTTTCCACCATGCGCTGGAGCGGCGTGTTCGGCTCGACAATGAGGCTGTAGGTAGAAATATGTTGCGGTGTAAGCTCCATTGCCTGTTCGAGATTCGAACGCCAGCGTTCGAGCGTTTGAGATGGCAACGCGAAAATCAAATCGAAGCTGACATTGTCGAAACCAGCCCGGTGCGCATTCCGTACACAGTCCTTCGCCTGTTCTGCCGAATGAATGCGGCTCAGGAATTTCAAGTCGTCGTCGTGGAACGACTGGATGCCCATGCTGATGCGATTCACCCCTGCCGCCCTGAACGCTCTGAGCTTTTCGAGGTCGACAGTGCCCGG
>DASWKY010000300.1:0-5979 GCA_036396395.1 Bacteroidota bacterium
TTTCCCGAACCCCTTCAACGCCGCGACGAAGATTGTTTTCGGCGTCCCGGAGCCTGCGCGCGTCGCCGTGCGGATTTATAACGTGCTGGGACAGGAAGTGCGAACCCTGCTGAACGCCGACCGCGGTGCGGGCGAATACGAAGTGCAGTGGAGCGGGGATAACAGCGAAGGAATTCCTGCCGCAAGCGGGCTGTATATCGTCGAGCTGTCGACGCCGTCGTACCGCCACGCCCGGACAATCGTTCTTATGCGGTAACCTAAAGAAAAAACCTCCCCCATATCCCCCTCAGAGAGGGGGACAGACCCCTGCCTTTGCGAAGGTCTCCCGCCTGCCCCCATGGGGACCGAGTAAAATCTTAAAATAACATCTTCCACGAAGAACACGAAGGACACGAAGTTAAAAATCTTGTATCTTCCTTCGTGCTAATACCGTAACCAAAGAAAAAACCTCCCCATATCCCCCTCAGAGAGGGGGACAGACCCCTACCTTTAGGAAGGTCTCCTGCCGAGCAAAATCTTAAAATACCATCATCCACGAAGGACACAAAGTTAAAAATGTTGTATCTTCCTTCGTGCATCTTTGTGTCCTTCGTGGATCATATTTTTCATGGACAAACAAAAATTCACCATTCTCTTTACCGTGTTCGTGGACGTTGTCGGGTTCGGAATTGTCATTCCCATCCTCCCCTTCTACGTCGGCTCGTTCGGCGCGTCGGCATTTACAATCACCCTGCTGTTCGCGGCGTTCGCGTTTTTCGCTTTCCTGAGCAGTCCGTTCTTAGGCGCGCTGTCCGATAAAGTTGGGCGCAGGCCTGTGCTCCTTATTAGTATTCTGAGCACTGCCGTCGGCTGGTTTGTCTTTGCGAGCGCGCAGTCGATTTGGATCCTGTTCCTCGGGCGCATCATTGACGGCGTGGCGGCGGGTAATTATACCATCGCACAGAGTTATTTGGTGGACCTCTCGAAAGACGAAAAAGAGCGTGCCGCCAACCTCGGCTTAATCGGCGCGACGTTCGGCATCGGTTTTATTGTGGGACCCATGCTTGGCGGTTTGCTCAGCAAGGTCTCGCACGCGTTCCCGTTCTGGTTCACGGGTATGCTTGCGCTTGCCAATACCATCGTGGCGTATTTCTCCCTGCCGGAGACGCACCACCAGCGCAGTACCGCGCCGTTGACGTTCAACCCGCTCACCCCGCTCGCGCGGGCGCTCTACGATAAAACGCTCAGGCCTCTGTATATTTCGTGGATTTTGTTCGCGCTAGCATTCGTCACTTCTCAGACGGTTTTCGCGCTCTATACCGAACGCGCATTGGGCTTCGATTCGTTCACGACGGGACTCATGTTCACTGGCGCGGGGTTTTTCATGGCGCTGAACCAGGGGGTGTTCCTGCGCTCTTTCTGGCTGAAGCGTTTTAACGATGAGCAGTTGGAGTTCGGCATGTTGGGCGCGCTGGGCGCGAGCCTGCTTATCATGGGCGTGCGAAACCCGTACGTCTTCGCCGCAGGCATCCCGATCATGTCCGTCGCACATTCGACTCTGCGCGTGGTCATCGTCAGTCGCGCGGCGGGGCTTGCCGACCCGACGATGAAGGGCGAGGTTATCGGTATCTTCACGTCCGTTTTCGCGGCGATGATGGTGGTGGGTCCGCCGCTCGCGGGGATTTTGTTCGAGTGGGACCTCTCGCTTCCGTTTTTTATCGCCGCCGGATTTTGCCTTGTGGCGCTGTGGATTTCTCATTCGCGGAGTAGACGGCTCGCGGCGGCGAAAGAATGATCACCGTAGGGATGCACTGCCGTGCGTCAGCTACTTTTTAGAAAAACCACAATCCGTTTTTCCCCGCAACTTCAATCTTCAACCTAAGGGGGACAGAAAAATTGCTAAACTACGAGGGTGAGGTACGCCCAGTTCTTCCTACTCCTTCTCACTCCTCATCTTCGCGGATTTTCTCCAACAGGTCTTTTGCTTCTTTGCGGAATCGGTCGTCGTCCTCGTCGAGCGTCGGGAGAGACTCGATGGCGAGCAGGTGCGCCTTTGCTTTGTCGTACTCGCCTTCTTCGAAATACAGTTGCGCGCACGCAATGCGGTAGGTGATGAAATCCGGGCGCAAGGAAACGGCGCGCTCATAGTGCGTTACGGCTTCGTCGGAATCCGCCCAGCCAAGCCCCAAGACGATGCGGAAGACCCACGGGCGTTCGCTCGTTCTCGCGTGCGCGCGTCCGAGCACGTATTGGGCGAGACTGTTGAGCGGGTCGAGTTCCACCGCGCGCTGTGCGTCCTCGTACGCGTTTTGGATAAGGTCGCTCGCTTCCCACACGCCGCTGAACATGGAGATGCGCGCGGTCGCGATCGCGCGGCGGGCATAGCCCATCGAACTTGCCGGGTCTGCGGCGATGGCTTTGCTGGCGAACTCCTGTGCGCGCTCGTACGTCGCGAGCTGGTAATTCCGGTCGTTCTGCGTCACGGACGGCAGGTGCTCGGCGATATCCACATAGCAACGGCTGATGCGCCAGAAAATTTCTTCGCTGTTCGGTTCCGCGGTGAGCGCGTCGAGGTACTTCGCGAGCGCGCGCTGGTTGTCGAACAACCGCTCGGCGAACTCGTCGCCTTCCTGCATCAAAAACTGCGCGGACATGCTGTCCACAGGCGCAGGGACTATTACGAGAGTCGAATCGACAGGGAGCGGATCGGGCACAACTTGGATTGCACAGAGCCGCGTAGACGCCGCAGTGAACAAGAGGAGGAGAAGTATCACGACAACGCTTGCCCTACGGCTATCGGGGAGGTTCAACAGGGAATCCCTTCGTGTGCGTTGGAGATGTGTGATGAGGATTGAACGATGTGTATTTATGAATCGCGCCCCTGGAGCTTGCGGATTTCATCCCGCAGACGCGCGGCTTTCTCGTATTCTTCTTTGGTGATGGCTTCGCCTAACTGGCTCTGGAGTACTTCCAACTTGGAGAGTTTCGGTTTCGGCGCCGCTTCCTTTGTCGTGCTCGCGTCCGGAGCCGCCGCTTCTGCATGTTCATTTTCCGGAACGAATGCGGCTTCGTCCATCACTCTGTCCGAGACGAAGATTGGCACGCCGTAACGCACTGCGAGCGCGATGGCATCGCTCGGGCGGGAATCGATTTCCTGGCTGTCAATACTGAGCCGCGCGTAGAATGTCCCGTCTCTCAATTCGCTGATGAGCACGTCGGCAAGCCCGGCTCCCATCGAGTCAATGATGGTTTTCATGAGGTCGTGCGTCAAGGGCCGCGGCGGCTTGATGCCTTCCATTTCGAGCGCGATAGACTGCGCTTCGAACGCGCCGATAATAATCGGCAGGCGGCGAGGACCGTTTAATTCTTTCAGAATGAGCGCATACGCCCCACCCGAAGACGGGCTGGTCGATAATCCTAATATGTCAACTTGAATCTTCTCCACAACATCTTCTCCTTGAGGTAAAACTCGATGTAATCGCCGACAGATATTATTTCCCAAGCAACTTCTTTATTTCTTTTGTCAGCGCGGGAACAACTTCGAACGCGTCGCCGACGATACCGTAATCCGCCACTTGAAAGATCGGAGCGTCCTTGTCTTTATTGATTGCTACAATATACTTCGAAGACGACATACCCGCAAGGTGCTGGATCGCGCCTGAAATGGCAACCGCTATATAGAGAGAAGGCGACACGGTTTTGCCGGTTTGCCCGACTTGTTCGTCGTGCGGACGCCAGCCCGCATCGACCACCGCGCGCGATGCGCCGACAGCCGCGCCGAGCGCCGCCGCCA
This sequence comes from Bacteroidota bacterium, assembly GCA_036396395.1. Lineage (GTDB taxonomy): Bacteria > Bacteroidota > Ignavibacteria > UBA10030 > UBA10030 > JAKEEG01. The sequence continues at coordinate 3,773 of DASWKY010000300.1, forward strand.
GCTCTTCGATGATATTAAAATTCTCCGGCGCTTTCAAGCCCCTGCCGCCGGAAACAATCACATCAGCTTCCGCCACGTCAATCTTTCCTGTGGCTTGGGTCACGCTCTTCACCGCAGATACAAAATCCGCGTCGGTGAGCGGGATGGTTGCCTTCTCTACAGACGCCTGTGCGCCGCTTGTTGTTCCTGCGGTGAAGACATTCGGACGGAGCGAAAATATTTTGACGGGCGTCGTAATCTTGATATCTGTTTGCGCTTTGCCTGCGTACACAGGGCGCGTGGCAAGTATGTCGCCGCCCTCTACTTTCAGCGCGATGCAATCAACCGCAAGTCCCGCCTCAAGCTTCACGGCTACGCGCGGGGCGACGTCTTTGCCCATCGCCGTCGCGGCAAGCATGACCACGCTCGCCGATTCTTTCTTAGCAACCTCGGCGATAATGTTCGCGTACGCCGTCGTAGAATAATATTTCAATCGGGCGTCGTCAACCACCACCACGCGCATCGCGCCGTACCCGCCGAGCGCCGGTGCGATACTCTCTACGCCGCTTCCGACCACGAGCGCGACAACTTCGCCGTCCGTCTGGCCGACAATCTTTTTCGCCGCGACGACAACTTCGAAGGCATTCTTCTTCAATTGTCCGTCCCGTTGTTCAGCAAATGCTAAAATCTTCATCATTCAAGTCAAAAGTAAAAAGTAAAAAGGAAAAAACAATTCGCAATGCTATATGACTTTCGCTTCCTCGTGCAACAACCGCACCAGTTCAGGGACAGCATCAGCGCCGGTACCGACAATCTTGCCGCTCCCCTTTGCGGCGGGTTTGCGCATTTCAACAACCTCCGCCCGGTTGCTGGCGGGAGCCGCCTGCTTCTCTTCAATCGGTTTGCTCTTCGCCGCCATGATGCCCTTGAGCGACGGATACCTCGGCTCGTTCAAACCCTTTTGCGCCGTGATAACGACGGGCAGTGTCGCTTCGACGTTTTCGTGTCCGCCCTCGATTTCCCGCTCAGCTGTCACGTTCCCTTCGGCGAAGTCGAGCTTCACCACAACCGACACGGAAGCCCAGCCCAGCATTTCTGCCGTCATCACACCGATTGCGGCGTCGTCAGAATCGATGGATTGCTTGCCAAACAGCACAATTTCAGGCGAGATTTCTTTTAATGCGAAAGCCAACGCGAGGGCGACGGAATACGAATCCCGCGGCGCATCGTCTTTCAACAGCACGGCTTTATCAACACCCATTGCGAGCGCCTTGCGGAGCGTTTCCTTGTGCGTATCGCCGCCGAGGGAGAGCGCAATTACTTCCCCGCCCTGCTTCTCTTTGATGCGGAGCGCTTCTTCAACCGCAATTTCATCATACGGATTGATGATGAAATTCACTCCCGCGCGGTCGATGCTTTTGCCGTCGGGTCCGATTTTTACTTTCGTCTCCGTATCCGGGACGTGGTTAATGCAGACTGCGATTTTCATACGAGATGAGATCCCGTTTACTGACTACTGATAACTGACTACTGTAGTATTGTAACATAGAAAATTTTTTCTACAGCATCAAGCCGTTTTCAGGATGCGCCTCGATAGAGATGTCCCGTGTTTACTTTTATCCCGAGCATTTTGAGATACATGAACAGTTCCGCTTTATGGTTGAGGTGATGCTCGATGAACAACAACGCCACGCGCCAGCGCGGGAACAGTCCGCCCATTTGAGGCGACGCTACCTCTCCACCGGCGAATTCTGCTTCGCTTAACGCGCCCACGCGCGCGCGGAACGAGGCGCGCTGGATGTTCAACTGCGCGAGCGCTTCGTCGGCCGTCATGGAGGGTGCGCGGCGGTTCATCAGGAACCGCTCACGCATCGAGGTGAAACCCCACTCGCCCTTCGTAATACCGCCGGCATAGATATCGATAGCGCCGACGATGTGCGCCATTTGCTGTCCCACGGTGAATGAACTGTCCGTCGGTTTCCAGTCGATCTTCTCCGACGGGACCTGCTGAAACAGGTTCGCCGTCGTGTCCATCATGTAGTCGACGTAGGAAAGGAATTGTTGGAGCGTCATGGATTGTTCGTCATACAGTAAATTACAAAATGTGCTTGAGGAATTTCGGGTCCACATTGCCGCCGCTGATGATCGCGCAGGCTTTTTTACCGGAGAGACTGAGGATATTGTGGTACACCGCCGCAGGGGCTACCGCGCCTGTCGGCTCCACGACA
>DASWKY010000301.1:0-3690 GCA_036396395.1 Bacteroidota bacterium
TCCGTTGTCTACCTCGCCACTGATAGTTTGATGAGACCTGATTGATTCAGAGGGATTGAAACCTTTCGGATACATAACATCTGGGTCAGGTCTATACTGAGTTTGATGAGACCTGATTGATTCAGAGGGATTGAAACAGAAACTGTTCCCAGCCGCCTCACGTCGCCGTACTCGAGTTTGATGAGACCTGATTGATTCAGAGGGATTGAAACCTCAAGCCTCGCGTTATACTTGTTTACGTAATTTGTCTGTGATCTTGCCAACGAGTAAATTTGTATGTATATTAAGATTGCGATCATTATTCATTCAAAACTTCCAATAACCCGAATGTATGTCGGATGCCCTTCACGTATCGCAACGGCGCCGGAAGTGCCTGAATGAGCGTGAGGGGCGTTCCGTTTTCTGTGGTTAAGGTGCTAACAGGATTGCTAACAAAAGCTAACGTTTGGCAATCTTGGAGAGTCTATAAGGATTGTTTTTTCCTCGGAACGTGGCGCAGCCCGGTAGCGCACTTGCTTGGGGTGCAAGGGGTCGCGGGTTCAAATCCCGCCGTTCCGACAAACAAAACAATCATGGAAATCAACACCGGTAAAAAAATAGTTCTCGTTGGCGATAAAGTCCTAATCGCTCCTGATAAAGGGTCCGACAGGACTGAACACGGGCTGTACCTTCCTCCGGGAGTGAAAGAGAAAGATCGCGTGCAGGGCGGCATCGTCGTGCAAGCCGGACCCGGGTACGCCGTGCCCAATCCGCATTTTATCGACCAGGAATCGTGGTCAACCACGCCGAAAGAACCGGTCAAATATCTTCCATTGCAAGTGGAAGAAGGGGACTTTGCATTATTCCTGCGCGATTCCGCTATTGAGATTGAGTACGACGGAGCGAAGTATCTCATCGTGCCGCATCATTCCATCCTGATGCTCATCCGGCGCGATTCGGTGAGCAAGCTCAGGACAACGGCGGGGGAATAAGTGGCGGACTTGAAGCTCTTCAGCCATCAAAATCTTCAGGAACAATTGGAGACAGCGGAGTTTAAGAACGGTTATTACATATTAGAATTTTACTCGTCAAACAACAAACCGTCTTCGGTACCAACAGAGACTGTTTCAAAATTCTATCTCTATCCTTCCGGCGGCACGTTGCGTGACAGCGATTTTCAGCTTCTTTTTTACGATTCAAAATACGATACCTATCGCGGTTTCAAACCGCCACATCTACGGAACGTACAAGCACAGAAATAAGTTTTAGAAAGAACAACAGCTCTCTATATATGGAGGAGATACCATGTACGATATATTTATTCAGCAAATGCGGGATGAGGTCACACGAGTCGGCGCGAAGGAATTGCGCACGCCCGGCGATGTCGATGCGGCGCTTCCGAATTCCAAGGGCGTCACGCTGGTCGTTATTAATTCCGTCTGCGGGTGTGCGGCGGGCGTTTCCCGGCCAGCTCTGGCGCAGGCGCTTGGCAATGCAACGAAACCGGATAACATCGTGACGGTTTTCGCGGGGCAGGATAAAGAAGCTACAGCCCGGGCACGCGAATACTTTACCGACCAGCCGCCCTCGTCGCCGTCGTTCGCCCTGTTACGGGACGGCAAGCTCGTCCAGATGATTCACCGGCACCAAATCGAGGGTCATTCCATCCCCCAAGTTACACGCACGTTGATGGAGGCGTTTGATCAATTCTGTACATCGGAAAAAGCAACCCTTTGATATAATGCCCAAAGCAAGTGTTGTCCTTACTGCACGGTAGGGTACAAAGGAATTCCTGATGAGAGTTTTGCGTGGACAAATACACATTTTGTTGGTACTTGTTCTCCTTGCCTGTCAAGTAGATGCACCCGTATCAGCCCCCAACAAGAAAATATTGGTGAAACCTGAATTCCGCATTATTGCGGAGGGGGTTGTCACACTGGACAGAGGCACCACAAACACACTGAAGGTAGAATATAAAGATTCGACGGGGAGCATTGTAACACTACCCCCTGAAACGTATCAATGGAAAAGTACTGTTCCCGGCGTCGTGACTGTTTCGCCAAGTGGTGTTCTTACCGCCGGGCCGGGTCTTGGCCAAACCTATATTATTGTTCGTGAGCCGGGTGGAGCACAGGACAGTGCACTCATATGGGTTCAGGTTCCTCAAAGTTCACCGTCTGAGTTCAACATTACTCTTGTGTATCAGGAGGATGTACCGGAAGGATGGCGGTCCGTCCTTGAATATGCCGCAGAACGTTGGGAGCGGGTTATCCGAAGTACGCTTCAGGAGGTTGCATTGAATATGCCGGAGGGCGCAATCCCAACACTACCGGGAGAGCCACTCAGTCCTCCGTTCCCTGGAACCGAACGAGGTGTCCGCGTGTATGTGTCTCAATCCAGTAGTTTTCCTCCCGGCACATATGTCGAAGCGGTTGGAGGACCTCACCTGCAAAGAAAGCTTCCGCACCCCACCACAATCCTCGGTGTCATTTACATCAATCGCGACAAGTCGCTGAATAATATCCGAGGCGACAGATTACGGTACGCGGCAGTACACGAAATGGGCCATGTGTTGGGGCTTTCAGCCGTTATCCAAGGGTTTCAACCTGAATGGTTTGATGCACGGCGCGGTATTACGAAAGGCAAGCTAACACTCGATGGTTACCGGAGGCAGTTTCACGCCGTTGTTGACAGCATCGACGTGAGTAACGGATTCCATTGGCCGTTCTCAGGCGATGTTATGAGTGCGTTTTATCCGGTAGAGGAGATCACCACGGTGTCCATCGGCGCATTAATGGACCTCGGATATCCCGCCGCATGGTATGGTGCGGGGCGGTATTGAAAAAATCATTTTCTCAAACTGGTTATTAGCCCGCGCTTTTTCTGTTCTGCTGTACCAACCACAAGATTCAATGAGCATTCTCGGCATGCACCATATTACGATGGTGTGTTCAAACGCGCAGAGCACAGTGGATTTTTACTCCAAGCTTCTCGGGATGAAGCTTGTAAAGAAAACCGTGAACTTCGACGCGGTGAATACCTACCACCTGTACTTCGGCGATGAGACCGGCTCGCCGGGTTCGTTGCTGACGTTCTTCGAATGGCCCGATGCGCCGCGCGGACGCTGGGGTATCGGCACGACGCACCATGTCGCCTTGCTCGTCGAAAACGAAGACGCACAGCTCAAGTGGAAGCGTCGTCTCATAGATAACGGCGTGAAGGTTACCGGACCATACGACCGCAGGTATTTTCATTCGATTTACTTTACTGACCCCGACGGGATGATCCTCGAAATCGCCACCCGCAAGCCGGGTTGGACGGTGGATGAATCCGCAGAGCAGTTGGGAACGAACGTTATTCTGCCGCCGGAAAATATCACCCACCGCGGTCGAGACGATAAGGCCATCGTAGCGAAAACATGGGCGGAGCCAGTGCCGGAGGTTACGCCAGATATGGCGTTGAAACGCATGCACCACATTACTGCGATTTCCTCTGAAATTTTCCGCACCACAGACTTCTACACAGGCGTGCTCGGCTTCAACGTCGTGAAGCGCACGGTAAACTACGACGATACTGCGTGGCCCCATTTTTATTATGCCGTGGGCGATTATTCGCCCGGCACCGTGATGACGTACTTCGGCTACAGTCCCAACACCATGCGCTACGGCGGTCTCGGCATCGGACTCACGCATCATGTCGCGTTTGCCGTGA
>DASWKY010000302.1:0-3178 GCA_036396395.1 Bacteroidota bacterium
GAACCTCCTAGGGTTTTAATATCTCGAAACTCTATAGCTAACCGCGTGAACCCTCCTTCACATACCTCATCCCTCCAGTACATGAAAGGTGTGGGACCGAAACGCGCGAGCGCGCTTGAAGCCATCGGCATCAACTCGGTGCAAGAGTTGTTTTATTATTTTCCGCGCGATTACTTAGACCGCAGTCGCATTATCCCCATCAAAGACCTGAAGCGCTACGTCGGCAAGGGCGAGCCGGTCACCGTCATCGGCGAGGTGTTCCGGTTCGAGTTACGCCGCGCGAAAAAATCGAACAAATCATTTTTCATTCTTACGGTGAAAGACGCCTCCGGCTATCTCACGTGCGTGTGGTTCAGGGGCGTGCAATGGTACAAAGATGCGTTCGAGCAGGGCGAGTTGCTTTCACTTGCCGCGCTTCCGGAGCACGATAAGCTCGGGCGCGTGCAGTTTATACATCCGGAGTTCGACCGGCTCAAGGGTGCGATGGAGGAGGACGAGCCGGACTGGGGCAAGATGTTCAACACCGGCGCGATCATTCCGAAATATCCTTCCACAGCCGAACTGACGAAAGTCGGGCTGGATAGCCGCGGCTTTCGCCGCATCATCCGTAACGCGCTGAACTCGCACGCCCACGAAATTCGCGAAACGCTCTCCAACGACATCCGCCAGAGCGCGCAGGTGGTAGATGTGCCTTCGGCAATCCGCAATATCCATTTCCCCGAAAGCGACAAAGCGCTCTTATCTGCCGAACGCAGGCTGAAATTCGACGAGCTGTTTTTCCTGCAACTCATGCTCGCCTACCGCAAGCGTTCTCTGAAAGAAGAAATGAGCGGCATTTCGTTTACTACCGAGAGCAAGCTCGCCCGGCAATTGGTGGATTCGTTGCCGTTCGAATTGACGAAAGCCCAGCGCCGCGTCGTGAAAGAAATTTCGGACGACATGCACACGCCCAAAGTGATGAACCGCTTACTTCAGGGCGATGTCGGAAGCGGGAAGACGATTGTTGCACTGCTCGCGATGTTGATCGCAGTCGAGAACGGCTACCAGGCGGCGTTCATGGCTCCCACGGAGGTGCTCGCGGAACAGCACTTTCGCACGCTCGAAGAATTTTTGAAAGGTTTGCAGGTGAACGTCCGGCTCCTCATCGGCGGACAGAAACACAAACTGCGCCAGGATGTATTAGACGACGTGCGCCGAGGAAGCGCGCAGATTGTGGTCGGCACACACGCGCTGATTCAGGAACACGTGGAGTTTGCGCGGCTCGGTCTCGCGGTGATTGACGAACAGCATCGCTTCGGCGTCATGCAGCGCGCCACCCTGCGCGCAAAAGGCGCCGGCTCGCTCCCGCCCGACGTGCTGGTCATGACCGCCACGCCCATCCCGCGCACGCTCGCGATGACGCTCTACGGCGACCTCGACGTGTCCGTCATCGATGAAATGCCCTCCAACCGCAAGCCGATCAAGACGGCTGTGCGGCTGGAACATCAAAAGGACAAGGTGTTCGAATTCGTCCGGAAGGAAATCAAACTTGGACGGCAGGCGTATATTGTATTTCCTATAATAGAGGAATCGGAGAAAGTCGACCTGAAAGCCGCGACCGCCGGATTTGACCGGCTCAGCAAAATTTTTCCTGAGTTGAAGCTCGCGCTCATCCACGGACGGATGAAATCCGAAGTGAAAGATGCCACCATGCACGAATTCAAATCAGGCGCTATTGACATTCTCGTTGCTACGACCGTTATTGAAGTAGGCATAGACGTCTCCAATGCGTCAATCATGATTATCGAAAATGCCGAGCGGTTCGGGCTGTCCCAGCTTCACCAGTTGCGCGGACGCGTCGGCAGGGGGGCAGACCAATCGTACTGTATCCTTATCGCCGATTATGCATGGTTCGACCACCGCAAAGGATTGGGTGAGATGGATATTCAGCTTGAAAAGAAGGGCGCAAAGGTGCGGCTGGAGACGATGGTCGAAACGACCGACGGCTTTAAGATCGCCGAAGTCGATTTGAAGCTCCGCGGTCCCGGCGATTTCTTCGGCACCAAACAAAGCGGCATGCCGGAGTTCAAGATCGCCAATATCGTAGACGACCGCGACCTGCTGATGCTTGCCCGCAAGGAGGCGTTCGCGTTGGTTGTCAGCGACCCGCACTTGCGCCGTACGGAGAATGCCGCATTGAGACGCCATTTTGAACTCCGCTACAAAGACATACTTGCATTAGGAGAAGTGGGATGAACGACGAGAACCTCTACGCAGAACAAATCTGTCCCAAGTGCGGGCGCTCGTTCCTGAAAGCGTCCAGCTTTTGCCCTCATTGCGGGTATGTGAAGGAAGAATCGTGGTGGGGGAGGCTCACGGGCGGCGTTCGGGGAGGCTCAAGCTCTCAACCCCAGCCAGTCACACCCTCAAAGCTCTTCGGCACGCTCATCGGGCTTGCCGTAGCCGGGTTCTTCCTCTACCAAGCGCTCCAGACGGGTTCGATCCAGAGCTGGGGACTGGCGCTTCTCTCCTTTGTGATGGCGATACGGGCATGGTTCACCACCAAAACACGCTTCGAAGACGACAAAGTGGAGCGAACGACAACGCTCGAAGACATTGAAGAACAAGAAGATAGCGTCGCCGACCCCCAAAGCCAGCACTTCTTTTGTGAAAACTGCAGTACGAAAGTTCCCGCCGAAGCAACCTCCTGCCCGAAGTGCGGTATGAAGTTCGGATGACCCGAACACGCGCGGCACTCTCGCCGATTGCATCACCGACTTGCCGGCGACTCGTTCAGAGTTTTCATTTCACCGCGCGGAAGTACATCACGCGAGAATTTTTTCGCGACGCATGTCGAGTACGATCGCAAAAAAAATGCGCGCGGACGCCTAAAATGCTTGACTCAGTCACTAAAAAGCTTATATTTGTAACAAGTACTTCTGTTCATTGATACTCTCCAAATGAAACAGAACATCGTTCTCATGAACGATGCGTATCGCTCACCAACGAAAGGTTGAACGACTGCTTGTTACGACAATTGCATGTCGCTCTTGTCTACAACGTAAAGAACGGTAGTATTGACGTTGAGACGAACGAACAAGTGCAGGAGGTCGGCGCCGACGATACCATCCAAGTTCTTGCGCCCGTGAAGGCGAAGTCGACGAGAGACGATACATATCTTGAATGGGACTGTGAAGAG
>DASWKY010000303.1:0-2100 GCA_036396395.1 Bacteroidota bacterium
AGGATGAAGAAGCAAAGCAGGCGGGAGCCGACCTCGTTGGCTTCAAAGAATATCTCGACAAGATCCAACAGGGCTGGACGGATGTTGATGTGATTATTGCAACGCCGGACGTCATGGCAGACCTCGGGAAGCTCGGAAAAATTTTAGGTCCTCGCGGTTTGATGCCGAACCCGAAAAGCGGCACGGTCACGATGGACATCGCGAAAGCCGTGAAAGAAGTGAAAGCCGGTAAAATCGAATTCCGTGTCGATAAGGCGGGCATTGTGCAGGCGTCCGTCGGCAAATCTTCCTTCGAGCAGGAAAAGCTTGTGGAAAATATCCACAGCTTCCTCAATACGGTCATTCGGTTGAAGCCCTCGACGGCGAAAGGGCAGTATATAAAGAGCGTATGGATTTCGTCCACGATGGGTCCGGGCGTCCAGATCGAACGCAGTGAATTAATGCCTCATTAATATTTAAGGTAGAGGTTTGCGAAGGTCTCCTGACCGAGCGTTAGCGAAGCACCACTCACTCGGTGGGACACCTCGTGAAATATGTATCTATAAAAAGAAATTACGCACTCAACACAACACTGTTTTTGTCCGATGCCCCTTTCACGAGGGGGCTTCTCATCGGGCGATAACAAGACGTGTCAGACAAAGTTATACGACACGGCAAGAAAGAATAACACATGAATAAAGGTCAGAAAGAGGCTATTGTCGCCAAAGTTGCGGAGAAAGTTTCGCGAGCGCAGGCGATGTATTTTGCCGATTTCACGGGCATCACCGTCGCAGACGAAACAGAGTTGCGGCGCGAGTTCCGGAAATCCGGCGTCGAGTACACCGTCGTGAAGAACACGCTCGCGCGCAAAGCTCTTGAGCAGGCGACGGGCTACGATAGTGTCTATGATAATCTTATCGGACCAACCGGTATCGCGTTCAGTTACGACGATATCCTCGCGCCGGCGAAGGTCATCAAGAAGTTCAACGAGAAAACCGGCAAGCTGACGCTGAAAGTCGCAGTGCTCGACAAGCAAGTATTCGCGGGGTCGAAACTGGACGAGTTATCGAAGCTTCCGGGCCGCAAGGAAATTATGGCAAGCATCGTCGGCAGTTTACAGGCGCCGATTTCCGGCGTTGTCGGCGCAATCGGCGCGGTCATGCGAGACCTCGTCAACGTGATCGATGCGATCGAGAGGAAGAAAGCGGCTTAACTCAACACTGAATCTGAAATCATTTATCCTAAAGGAGAATTACCATGTCGGCAGTTGCAGAGATCGTAGAAAAAATTGAAAAGCTCACGCTTCTTGAAGCGGTTGAGCTGAAGAAATCCCTCGAAGACAAATTCGGCGTGACAGCCGCGGCGCCGATGATGATGGCGGGACCGATGCCGGGCGCGGGCGGAGCCGCTGCGGCGGTTGAAGAGAAGACGGAGTTCGCCGTTGTTCTGAAAGCCAGCGGCGCGCAGAAGATCAACGTCATTAAGGTTGTGCGTGCGGCAACGGGCCTCGGCTTGAAAGAAGCGAAAGACCTCGTGGACGGCGCGCCGAAGCCGGTCAAGGAAGGCGTGAACAAAGACGAAGCAGACAAGCTGAAAAAGGAACTTGAAGAAGCAGGCGCAACAGTCGAGCTGAAATAATTTCCAAAATCGCTCCCGCTGTTGTTGTGCGGGACTGCGATTTTCAGAATCCCGACGCTGTTCGTCGGGATCGGGTAGGGAGCTTCTGGAGAATTTTTTTCCGCTCAGTTGATGTTCATGAAAAGACTGACGCAATGCTTGCAAGGAATTCAAGCCGATGGTTCCACCGCAGAACGCGGTGAGCGAGCCATCGGCTTAAGCCTTCTCTAGATGTGACTTCCAGACCCCTCGTCATTTCCAAGTATTTATCGAAATGCTGAGAAGGGAAGTTCTCCCTTCACAGGCAGTACCAATCGTGTAACGTGTAATCATTCAAACGAAGGAGTGGTTGACTTGAAGAACCAACCTCAGGGGACAAACGGCCGGAAACAATTTGACCGTACGCCGACGGTCATTGAAATTCCGGACCTGCTCAACGTCCAAATTGATTCGTTTAATAAATTTTTACAGGCGGAAGCCGCGCCGCACCGGCGCCGGAAAATC
>DASWKY010000304.1:0-5770 GCA_036396395.1 Bacteroidota bacterium
GGGCGCGATCTGTGATTTTGCGTGGCTCTGCTTATTACATTTAGAACGGCCGAGCGAAACGGAAAATCACCCGGTTCAAACCCGTGCCATCCGTAGACCACAAGTAGGCGATGCGGAACGTGCCGCTTCGGTTCGCAATACCGACGCCAAGATTACTGCGGAACTGCTTAAACTGTAGCTCTCCAAAACCTTCGTCTAGGCTTGCGGTGGAACCGACCGAGCGCGTCCAGCCGGCGTCTGAGAGGATAAGAAAATTCACGCCGCGCATCGCCCAGCTGGGCCAGAAATCAATATCGTGCAGAAAATCGCCGTTGACGATGTATTCTGCATTCATCAACAGCATCCGGTTCCCCGCCATGGCCTTGAACGGAAGAACCTGTACGGTGCTCAAACCGCCAAGTTCGTACAGTTTTTGGAAAGGCAGAACGCCTTCGGACGTGCCGGCGCGCAGGCGAAGGTTTACATTATCATACCTGCTCAACGGCTGGTAGCGACGAACATCCATCATGTATTGTCTGAAACTGAAATCCCCGCCGTAACTTTCCTCGGCAAATTCCGCTGTACCGAAAATGCTCCAGCCTTCCTGCCCGTACATTCTTTTGTCTACCGTGCTAATGCCGGCTGAAACGAGCACACTGCGCATGTTGCCGTGGTCAATCGCGGGGTTTAGCCGAAACACTTTATCGCCGCCGAAGAGCGACCATTCTGCTCTGTTTTCCATCGAAAGATATGTATCGGCGAGATATTCAACTTTCAGTTGACCCGTAAGATACTCGTGCTGGACGGTGTAGGCTGTGCTCACTCCAAATCCTGCGCGATAAAAATAATCCCGGAAGTCTTCGTGAATCAGAAATGCCGCGGCGGTATTTTCTCCTTGCCCGATGAGCCACTGGTCCTTTGTATCGGTGAGCCTGTGCCCCTCGACGGCAAGCTCCAGCAAGTGTCCTTCTCCGACAGGAAATTGACGAGCGATTCCAAGATTGTACCGCCAGCCGTTCGACTTAAACCCGTAGCCGATGCTTCCCCAACTGCTGAAGTCCCTATAGCCGTCCCAGTAGTATCGTTTTTCCGACCCGGCGCCGAGGAAGATCCCTTCCGCCCGGTTATATCGGAAAATAAAATTATCGAGCGTTGTGAGTTCGTTCAACCATTCGGCGAGAGAGTTGGGGATTTCATGCGGAAGCGTTCGCGGGGCTCGCGGTACCCGGCAGAGCGCGCAGAACTCCGGTCCATCGTACCTTCAATTACGCCGCCGTCTTCTTTGACAATGTCGCCGCTGATGACGCGCGCGTCGCCCGTAATCAACCCGCCGTCTTTCACGTAGAGCGTTCCGCCTACCACGAACACATCGCCGTCAATCTCGCCGTAGACGGTCAGGTCTCCGCCCTTCACAACGATATTTCCTTTGACCACCTCGTCCTCTTCAATGACGGTGTCGCCTTCATACGTATAGTCTTCGTCATTGTCGCGCTCCCATTTGTCGGCTGTTCGTAAACGCTTGTTGGGAATCGTATCGGCTTCTGCGCCGCCTAAAAATTCACGGTTTATTTCTTTCAGAAATTTTTCGACCATCTCCGTGATACGGCCGCCTGTGTTTTGCGGTTGACGTTCTGCCGAGGGTTGTTGCGCGGCGGCATTCGATACTATGAAGCATCCGGCAATCGCGACGCAAAGAAATATTTTTAGTCTTAGCATGTTGAATTCCTTATAATGTCTTCCGCTCTCTATTACGCTTTCAAATGGGCAAAAGTTGCGACGTTCGCCGTTCTGCTATTCGGAGTGTCGTTAAAAAAGTACGCGAATTCGTTCGAGAATAGTGCGAAGGTCTCAGCTTCTATCAATAGATGAAATTTCGTATATTCAGGCTCTTAACAGCACACAAACCCTATGCGCCTTGCCATTAACATCGACCATATAGCGACCATCCGACAAGCGCGGGGCGGGAACGAACCCGACCCTGTCGTCGCGGCGGAGTTGTGTGAGCGCGCCGGCGCGGAAGGCATCGTCTGCCACCTGCGTGAAGACAGGCGGCACATCCATGATAGGGACGTGCGCAAACTACGCGAAACGGTGAAAACGAAACTCGACCTTGAAATGGCGGCGACGGAGGAAATCATCCGCATCGCGCTCGATGTCAAACCTGAACTGGTAACCCTCGTTCCGGAAAAACGGCAGGAACTGACTACCGAAAGCGGCATAGACGTCGTTGGCAATAAAAAACATCTCGAAGACGTCGTGAACACATTCCACCGGAATAACATTCTGGTGAGCTTGTTCGTCGACCCGCTTCAAGCGCAGGTGGAAGCATCAAAAGACATCGGCTCGGACATGATTGAAATCCACACCGGTGAATATGCCGAAGCGCACTCCGAGCGCGAAGTGAACGAAGAATTGGAGAAGATACGGCAAATGGCGCGGCTAGGAAAGCAATTCGGGCTTGGCGTTAACGGCGGTCACGGCTTGAATTATGTAAACGTCCAACCCATCGCCGCAATCGAAGACATTGATGAGCTGAGCATCGGGCATGCGATTATTTCGCGCGCGGTATTCGTCGGTATCGAGCGTGCTGTCAGCGAAATGATTCTTCTTGTGCGGAAGTAGCAAGAAGTTCTCAGCAGTGTCCAGCCGGTAGAACTTATTGACTCGGTCGGGAGACCTTCGTCAAAAGATGACGCGCCGGGTTGCATCATTCTCCTGTTTACCCTATCTTGTCCTTTCACACTTGAACACAAAATGAATTTCTTACAAGAAACTTACTGGGGTAACACGGTACAAACGTGGCTCTTAGCAATCGGACTTGCCGCGCTCTGCATGTTTGTGCTGGAAATCCTCAAGCGTGTTGTTGTTCGCAGGTTGAAAGCCTTCGCGAAGACAACCGCCACCGATGTTGACGACCTCTTTGCCGACCTCCTTCTTCGGGTCAGGTTTATGACGTTTCTCGTCGTCTCGATGTACATTGCATCATTTCTTCTTGTCCTTCCGAAGTCCGTCACCGGTGCCATCGGAACTGTCGTTATCTTGGCTCTCTTACTGCAAGGAGCAATCTGGGGAAACGGCATTATCGGCTATTGGGTTGAACGCACGGTAAAGAGAAAACTCACGGAAGACGCCGCAAGTGCTACAACGCTCACCGCGATGGGATTTCTCGGGAAGATGATCCTGTGGGTTGTCGTGCTACTCCTGGGGCTGGACAACATGGGCGTGAACATCACCGCGCTCGTAGCGGGTTTGGGCGTCGGCGGTATCGCGGTTGCGCTTGCGTTGCAGAATATCTTGGGAGACCTGTTCGCGTCGCTTTCCATCGTGCTGGATAAGCCGTTCGTCATCGGTGATTTTATTATCGTCGACAACTACCTCGGCACGGTCGAGCACATCGGGTTAAAAACAACGCGGGTACGAAGTCTTTCGGGCGAGCAGGTGATTTTTTCGAACGGAGATTTACTCAAGAGCCGCGTGCGGAACTTCAAGCGCATGTTCGAACGGCGCGTTCTGTTCTCCGTCGGCGTCACCTACCAAACGCCGCATGACAAACTTGCCGTAATTCCTTCGATGATTCGCTCCGTCATTGAATCGCAGAGCGGAACGCGGTTCGACCGCTCACACTTCAAAGAGTACGGCGATTCGGCGCTTGTGTTCGAAACCGTGTATTACGTACTGAAGCCAGATTTTAACGTCTATATGGACATCCAGCAGGCAGTCAACCTTGCGCTTTACGGCAAGTTCCAACAAGAAAAAATTGACTTCGCGTATCCCACACGAACGCTGTTCCTGCAACAGGAAACTCCTGCCAAACCGCCTAAACAAGGCATAAAGAGAAAACGCCATTAATTCATTAAGAGAGACTTCTGAAAAAGCCTCAGCACTGTGTCATTCCGAGCCTGCCTACCGGCAGGCAGGCGAAGCGAAGAATCTCATCGTTAAATTTGAACGAAATAATGAGATTCCTCGTCGCTTTGCTCCTCGGAATGACATCTTAATTCTATTTTTCAGAAGTCTCTAAGAAGAAATATCGAACACTGAATATTGAACCGAAGAATGATAAAGTTGTCATTAGAGACTTCTGAAGAATTAATTAAACTGTCATGGTGAGCGGAGTCGAACCATGTTTTTTGAACAAAATCGCCCTTCGACTTCGCTCAGGGTGACTAAATTTTGGATATTTCAGAAGTCTCCATTACTCCAATATTCATAACCCGGCGTTCATTATTCGATATTGTCTTTTCTCTCTTCCCAGATACTTCGCGGGAAGGCTACTGTTTTCTTCGCAAATGTACCGCCACTTGGTTCGGCTCTACGCTTTCGAGCGTTAATCCCTCCGGAGAGACTATCTCCGAGCGCGTGATAGTTTTACGGACTGTTCCCCGGCTTTCAGGAAGAAGTTTTACATTCACGTTGAGCTGGGCGTTGCCGACAAACCAAAAGGCTCGCCGCTGGCCGGAGAACGTTACCTCGATTTCTGCCGGTTCTATCCTCTCAACCTCCATACCCGCCGGCGCATTCTCATAGGAAACAGGGAGAAGGTACGTGCGGTAATCTACTTTCGCTTCATGCACAAAAAAGAACCACAGAGTGACCGTAGCGCCCAACGCAATTACCAATTCTTTATAGCTCTTCTTGAAGAAATTCTTCCATAACCCGATTTCGCTCGCCGGGTGCATTTCGTCGTAGAACAGATTCAGCACAGACCGTAATGCGTCAGCGTCATTCAGTGTCGTGATTGTGCCGTGCTGTGCGACGGAAATCGTTCCGCGTTCTTCCGAGACTACCAAACATAAGGCATCGGTCAATTCCGCCAACCCTAACGCAGCGGCATGCCGCGTGCCAGCTCGCTGGAGTTTCCGCAAGTTTCCAGAAAGCGGCAGGTAACATGCGAACGACGCGACACGGTCGCCTTCAATCACGATCGCCCCGTCGTGTCCCGGCGACGACGGCATAAAAATGCTTCCGATGAGTTCCTCGGTCAAGTCGCCATTAACGGTTACGCCGTTCTTCAGGTGGCGCTCAATGGGGTCTTTGCCGCGAACGACAATCAGCGCCCCGGTTTTTTCATGTACCAGACGTTTGACCGAATTAACGAGCGCTTCGACCGGCTTTCTTGTCGGGCGCTCTTGCCTTCGGAATTTCCGTCCTTGCAAAATACTCCGGCTCGCCAGTTGTTCGAGAAAATGTTTGATCTCTTCCTGAAACAAAATCACGACCGCAATTAAAATGATGGCGAAGAACCCTTGAAAGACCGTCGTCGTTAAGGTGAGGTCTAATTGCCGGGCGATGAGATATGCCGCACCGAAGATGAACAGTCCCAGCACGGCGAATCCGCCGCGTGTACGCCGGAACCAGACGAGCGTGGAATAAATCACGGCCGACATAAACAAAATATCGAGCACATCCGAAATACCGATAGAGTTGAACGCGTCGAGCATCCTTACACTCCTTGCGGTGAGTTGGTGTCTTGGGAATGAGATTCGGTCAGCGGAGTTGCGCGCCATCTCTGGCTTATGCCGAGCCGTTTCAACAGCCGGTCTGTCAGCGTTGTCTCGAGTTCGCTCCAGCGCTCGTCATCGCGACGGTCGCCCACTTTTATCTTGCCCCCTGCAATTTGCCCGCGCCCTCCGGCTTCCCGCGGCCGGTTGCTGACCGAGCGAAGAATTTCTCCTGCCTGTTCGTCCGGAAGGCGCGTCCGTAATGACATATGGAGATTCTCCCGGTATCGCCCCGTGCAATACGCCCACTGGATGCCTTCACACGTCAGCAGAAAATCCGCCATCTGTGA
>DASWKY010000305.1:0-3003 GCA_036396395.1 Bacteroidota bacterium
AGCATCGTCCAACAAGGCGCGCCTATTGACATGTTCGGCGTCGGCACACATTTGGCGACCGGGAGAACGTCCCCAGCGCTTGACGGCGTTTACAAGCTGAGTGTATACGACAACAAGCCGCGCTTGAAATTTTCTGAAAATTTCACGAAAACCACACTGCCCGGCTTGAAAAAAATATTACGGTTCGTGAACGGCGCGAATAAATTTTATGCCGACGCCGTTGTGTTAGACGACGAACAATCCGTCAGCCACATTTTCCATCCGTTCTATCCTGAGCAGAAAAGTAGTATAGAAAAACTCAAAGTCGAACCGCTTCTGCAAAAAGTGATGGAATACGGAAAGCCCGTCAACGGTGCGATACCGCTCAAGGAGATAATCGCCTACGCGAAGGATCGGCTCAACCGGTTCTCGCCGGAGCACCGCCGGTTCGAGTTCCCGCACGTGTATAAAGTCGGTATCAGCCAGAAGCTGATGAATCTACGCTCGAAGATGATGGAAGACATTCAAAAAACAATTGGACAAGGGAGTGGCAAGTAAGATGAAGGCGTTATTGGTCGTCGATGTGCAAAATGATTTTTGTCCAGGTGGTTCGTTGGCTGTGCCGCAAGGAGATGCGATTGTTCCAGTGATAAACGCGCTCTTGGGAAAATTTCCAGTAGTCGTAGCGTCCAAAGACTGGCACCCGCACCAAACGGTGCATTTTCAAAAATGGCCTGTGCATTGTGTTCACAATACACGCGGAGCGGAATTTCATCCCGCTTTGAATTCAGTCAATATTCAACAGGTGTTTCTCAAGGGAACCGGAAATACGGACGACGGCTATTCGGCGTTTGAGGCGACGAATCTCGACCTGGTGAAATTCCTTAAAGAGAAGGGCGTCACGAACCTGTATGTTGTCGGGCTTGCAACGGATTACTGCGTGCGCGCTTCGGCGCTTGACGCCGTGAAGAAGGGTTTCAAGACATACGTGGTGCAGGATGCTGTCGCGGCAGTCAACCTGCACCCGGGTGACGACCGAAAGGCGTTCGATGAGATGAAGGCGGGGAAAGTCGAGTTAGTTTTTTCACAGGACATTGTGTAAATCACTCTGTTTCACTTGACGGAAGACGACACGCCGATGAACCTTGCTTTCTTGCTTCTGATATCGTTAGCGGCATTAGGTCTTGGGTATTGGTGGTATGGACGAAAGGTGAGCCGTCTCATCGGCATTGATGCAGACCATCCGACACCCGCCACCCGCATCAATGATGGCGTGGATTATGTGCCCACCAGGCCTGCGATTCTTTTCGGACATCACTATGCGTCCATTGCGGCGGCAGGACCCATTGTCGGGCCGACGCTTGCCGTGTTCTACGGCGTTGTTCCCACGTGGCTCTGGATCATTCTCGGTGTCATTTTTATCGGTGCTGTGCATGATTTCAGCGTTCTTTTTGTCAGCGCGCGTGAAGGGGGAAAATCCATCGCCGAGATAGCGCGCAAAACACTCGGCAAAAAAGGATTTTTATTTTTTGTGGCTTTTGCTATTCTGCTCTCGATACTCGTTACGGCGGCATTTCTCCAGCTTGCGGCTGTTGCGTTGACCTCTACCTACCACCTTGAAGGACTTAACCTGCCGCTCGACCAGACGATGATTCGAACCGACGTTATTGACGGCCAGCACTATGCAAGACTTGGCGGTATCGCGTCCACCTCGGTTGTCATTATTACCTTGCTCGCCCCGTTTGTCGGTTACCTGCTTTACCGAAAGAACATGAATATCGTTTCAATGAGCGCGCTGGCGGTCGGTATCACCGTTATTTCCGTTGTCGTCGGATTTCAAATGCCTGTTACATTAGACCCGATGACGTGGATGCTGATCCTCAGTATCTATATGATATTCGCCGCGTGGTTTCCAGTGTGGCTGGTGTTACAGCCGAGAGATTTTATCAACGTGCATTTTTTGTATATCGGGTTGATTGCGATGTTTTTCGGCGTCCTCTTGAGCGGCTTCCAGGGAGTTATGATTGATGCGCCGGCGTTTAACCTCGGGGCGGACAGCATGTCCGCGTTAGGCTGGGCGTGGCCCTTCCTGTTCGTGACGATAGCTTGCGGCGCGTGTTCCGGCGCGCACAGTCTGATCGCAAGCGGCACGACTTCTAAACAACTTGCAAATGAAAGGCACGCAACGGTCATCGGATATGGCGGGATGTTGTTAGAGGCATTTCTTGGTATTCTTGTTACGCTCTGTATCGTCGGCGGATTGGGTTTCGCGGAGTACCGCTCGCTCGTCTGGCCGACGGACGCCGCGGGAAACCTTCTTGCCGGAAATGCGCCCCTCGCGTTTGCGTTGTCCGTCGGAAAGACACTTGACCAAGGACTGGGCATCCCGACGATTTACGGAACCATTTTCGGCATTCTCGTTCTTGAGGGGTTCGTCATCACAACGATCGACACGATCATACGGCTGGAGCGTTATCTCTTCGAGGAGCTATGGGCAACAGTGTTTAACAAGGTGCCGGCTTTGTTTCTGAATAAAGCTTTTAACAGCGCCCTTGCCGTCGGGTTGATGATGTTGTTCGGGTTCACAAATGCCTATCAAACGATTTGGCCCATCTTCGGCACTGCCAACCAGTTACTCGCCGCGCTCGCACTCATTGCTGTCACCGCATGGTTAGTGCAAAAATCACGCAAAGCGTATTTCACCGCCATACCTGCCGCATTCATGGTAATAACAACGATTGCTTCACTTTTCCTCTTGCTCGCCCGCTATATCGAGCGCGCGCAGTGGGCGCTGGCGATTACAGACATCATCCTCATCGTGCTTTCACTCGGCGTTGTCACGATGACCTTTCAATACTTTTACAAGCTTCGCGCTGGTTTAGCAGTCGATAAGTAAATGCCTCATTCAGTTTGGGCATTATTCTGGTGACGGGTCCGAAGGGAAGCGTGAAAACCGCAACTCTGTATTCACATTAATGAAATGAAAAGCATCGAGCGGAATATCACGACTGTTGAAAATCCGGT
>DASWKY010000306.1:0-2304 GCA_036396395.1 Bacteroidota bacterium
AAGCCTGCGGCTACCAAATTATTTTGGATTTTTCAGAGGTCTAATTATTTATGACGCCTTCGGTAAAGCGTTCGCGTATCAGTTCCAACTGGTGCCGCACGCTCCCGTCGAATACCGTATCTCCCATGCGGACGATGAACCCGCCTTTCACCATCGTGTCGAGATTGAAGGAAATACGAACTTTTTTCTTCGTGATGTTTTCAAACCGCTTCTGGATATTGTCGAATTGGTCTTTTGATAATTCCGTCGCCGCCTTGACGTCAACCTGCACAATGCCCAACAACTCATCGCGCAGGATAAAAAACTGTGTGATGATGGGCAAGAGGATATCCTCGCGTCTCTTTTCGCATAACAGCAGAAGGAAATCCAAGGTTAGGGCGCCGACTTTAGTCTTAAGAAGCTCAGAGAAGATTTCCTTCTTTTTGTCATTCTTAATGACAGGGCTTTTCAGGAAGGTGTTAAAATCTTTCGACTCCTTTGCGGTGCGCTGGAGAAGTTCCAAATCCTGCACGACGCGGTCGAGCTGTTTCTGCTCTTCCGCCGTCTCCATGAGCGCCAATGCGTACCGCCGTGTGATGCGAGTTGAGACCATTGCCGTCCGTTAGCTGGGCCTGATTTGGTTCAAGAAGGTATCGACCAGTTTCTTGTGTTTTTGCTGGTCGAGCGATTCATCGAGAATTTTTTCCGCCGCCGTGATGGCAAGGTCGGCGACTTCCGAGCGCAATTGCTGTTTCGCCGCGTCGACGTCGCGCTGGATCTCTTCCTTCGCCATCTGTAACTCGCGCTGTGCCTGCTGTTTCGCCTTGGTGACGATTTCATCCTTCATCTTCTCAGCGAGCGCCTTGCCCTCGTGGATGACTTTCTGGAACTCTTCCTCTGCCCGCGCCATATTGCGCTCGTTCTGCTTTAACAACGCGGCGGCCTCCGACCGTGCTTTTTCGGATTGCTCCACTGCATTGCGGATGGATTCTTCCCGCTCTTGAAGAGCTTGCAGGAGCGGCTTCCAAGCGAATTTACCGAGCACTGCCAGCAGTAGTACAAATGTGACGACCGTCCAGACGATCAATCCCGGATTGATGTCAAACATACGTTACCCCTTTTGTGGTTGACTTACTTGGTTGCAAGGATAATACAGATCGCCAGCGCGAAGAAGGTTGCACCTTCGATGAGCGCTGCGGCAATCAGCATAGACGTCCGGACCTGGCCAGCGGCTTCCGGCTGGCGGCCGCTGGCTTCCATGGCGGCGGCGGCAAGCTTGCCGATGCCGAATCCCGCGCCAAGAATGACAAGACCCGCGCCAAACCCGGCGGCAAGATAGCCCCATTGCGTAGCGCCCCAACGTGCAACTTCAATTGCATTTGTTGAATCCATGTGTAGAACCCTCCTAAGTTAAAAAAGTGTAGAGTGAGTTTAGAGTTTCAGTTTTTAATGCGACAACACCAGCGAGGTTTTAAAAACTTCGCTGGTGTATTATACAACTACTCATGATGTTCTTCGGCATGCGCGGCTTGAATACCAAGCCCCATGAACAACGTTGTCAGCATCACGAATACGTACGCCTGGAGGAAGGCGACAAACAATTCGAGCATGTTGATGCCCAACACGAACAACACCGGTACGGGTGCGATCGCCCACGAGCGGAACAGAAATATCAATCCGATGAGCGAGAGGATCACGATATGCCCGCCCGTCATGTTCGCGAAGAGACGAATGCAGAGTGCGAACGGCTTGGTGAACAAGCCGAGAATTTCAATCGGGATCATTATCGGCCACAGGACCGGATGCACGCCGCCTGTCAGGTGGGCAAGGTAATGCTTCAATCCTTGCGCGCGTATCGCCGCGAGTTGAATCATAATAAACGCAATGATCGCCAATCCGGCAGTCACCGAAACGTTGGAAGTCGCCGACGCACCGAACGGAACGAGCCCCGCTAAATTCATAATCAAGATAAAGAAAAACGTCGTGAGGATGTACGGCATGTAGCGCAAGCCGGCTTTGCCCATGTTCGGCAGGACGACCTCATCGCGCATGAAAACAATAACAACTTCCATCATATTGCCGAACCCGCGCGGGATGAGATTCTTTTTATTCTGGCGTGCGGCGGTCAGCGCAAGCAGTATCAGAACGAGCGCAGACAACAGTAAAAAGAAGACGTGCTTGGTGATGTTAAAATCGAAGGTGATACCGGCAATCTCGACCGTGGGCAAGTGGAGCGGAACTTCGAAGTGTCCGCCCGGGAATTCGATTTCTTTCGCATCCTTCATGTGGTCGAGCAAGTGGGTGAAATTAAATTTCTCGCCGTGT